>CAZIRG010000185.1:0-3671 GCA_964541505.1 uncultured Syntrophomonadaceae bacterium
ACCCCATTACTGCTACTAGTTAACCAAGAACTTTTTTTAATCATACCAGTTACATCCTCTCTTACAAAAAAAGAAGGAACTAGAGAAAAAGTAGCGTATTTATATTTTGAGGGTAATATTAGATTAATAAAAAACTTTTAAAGGAGTTAAAAAAAATGCAAAATACAAACAATCAAGACCAATTAGCTGGAGAAAAGGAGTCGCTATTCTCTACAAAGTTATTCTCTAAAAAAACTTACCTGTGCTATAGTAAGTGGGCAAAGTTTTTAATCATTACTATTCTTCTCATGCCGCTATTTTTTATTGCTGCTTGTTCTTTCGGTGAAAAGGAAGAAACAAAAAATCCTATAGTAACTATAGAGATGGAAAACGGCAATGTTATTAAGATAGAGCTAAAGCCAGAATATGCTCCCAACACGGTTACTAATTTTATTTCTCTGGTAGAGCAGGGCTTTTATGATGGGCTTATTTTTCACAGAGTTATCCCAAACTTTATGATTCAAGGAGGATGCCCACAGGGGGCAGGCACAGGAAATCCCGGTTATTCTATCAAAGGCGAATTCTCGATAAATGGTCATGAAAATAATCTGCAGCACGAAAGAGGAATCATTTCCATGGCTCGATCACAACACCCTGATTCAGCAGGCTCGCAGTTTTTTATTATGGTTGCCACAGCTACTCACCTAGATGGATCTTATGCTGCTTTTGGGAAAGTTATCTCCGGAATGGAAGAAGTCGATCGCATAGTTGGTGTAGCAAGCCAAAATGACCGCCCGCTAGAAGAACAAAGGATAAAAAAAGTAACAGTAGATACTTTTGGCGTTGAATTTCCCCCTGTAGAGAAATTGAAACCATAAAGACTTCTTCTAAAACATTGAGCAAAAATGAGTGTAAGAATGTGGGATATGGTCAATTTATATCTTATAATTCAACTTGGATGTGTAGCAAAATGCGTATAAAGATTATCTTAGAGCCGAGCGAAAAAGGGGGTTATACGGCTATAGTTCCTGCTCTTCCTAGGTGTGTAAATGAAGGTGATACACGGAAGAAAGCTCTGAAAAACATCCGTGAAGCAATCGAACTCTATCTGGAATCAGCAAAAGATGATGTGATTTTTGCTCCCAATTCTGAGCAAGTAGAAATCACAGTATGAGTAAAGTTCCAAGCATAAATTACCCTCAGCTTATCAATGCTCTGCGTTGCCTAAGCTGTTATAGCATAAAGCATAAGTGAGCATTGATTTTATTAATCAGAAGGAGCGAAAAATCTTGCGGATAGCAGTACACTCTCCAACACACTCGGTATATGCTGCAGCAGATTAGATAAGTAATTACCATAAATTTTAAAAAAGTAGCTTACAGTTATATTTTATTTATCGGACTGGAGGGAATTAAAATGATTGATGGAGACTCTTTCGGAAAAATCTTTATAACTATTGGTATTACTTTTATTATAATAGGAATCTTATTTTTTCTAGGTAGCAGGATAAATATAGGAAGACTTCCGGGAGATATATTTATACGAAAAGGTAATTTTGTATTTTACTTTCCCCTTGTAACATGTATTTTAATAAGTATAATCCTTTCTTTCTTATTATTATTTTTTAGGAGCAAGCAGTTTTAGAATTAACATTTTTATGCAGCCAGGTTATACTGGAGATGCAGAGGGCAGTTGCTGATAATTTAAACAGTCTGTTGAATAAAGAAAAAACAAACTGCAGCAAAACTGCAGTAAATTAACTGTTTTTCAATTTTTATAAGTCGCTAAAAACTCGTTTTTTATTGGTCGGAGCGACTGGATTTGAACCAGCGACCTCTTGACCCCCAGTCAAGCGCGCTACCAAGCTGCGCCACGCCCCGACATAAATAATTATACAGCAAGGGCATGCCTTTGGCAAGTAAAAAACCATACTTATGGCAAACTTATGGCAAAAAAAAAGCGTGTTGCCACGCTTTTTTTTACCTGACCTTTACAGGATAATAGCTATTAAGCCGCCGCTTCCTTCGTTAATAATTTTTTCCAGTGTTTCTTGGAGCTTTTCTTGTGCACTGGGAGGCATGTTGGTCAATTTGCTGCCTATCCCATCTTTAACTACTTCGGACAAAGATTTGCCAAAAATGTTTGAATCCCAGATTTTTTCCGGATTATCTTCGAATTCATCCATAGTATAATTCGCCAACTCCTCGCTTTGTTTTTCTGTTCCAATTACCGGGAAAAATTCCGACTTTACATTGACCTTTATCAGGTGTAAAGAAGGTGCACTAGCTCTTAATTTTACGCCGAATCTGCCGCCTTTTTTTACTATTTCAGGCTTTTCCAGCATCATCTCTTCTAGCAAGGGAGGTACCATGCCGTAGCCACTTTCCTCCACCTGATCCAGGGCCTCAGCAATCTTATCATACTCTTTCTTAGCACTGCTGAAATCTCTTAACACTCCCAGCAAACTCGCTCTCTCACTCACATCACAACCACAAATTTCACCCAATATTCTATTGTAAAGACCATCGGGTGAAGTTATACTAATCAAAGCATGACCGGTTCCCAAATCCATATCTCTTAGCAAAGCTTCCTCAACAAAATCAAAAGAGTTTAAGCCAGCTACAACTTTATCAATATCTCTTAACTTATAAATATTTTCAATGTTTTCTCTGATAATCATGTTAAAATCTTTTCGTAGCCAATGTTCCATCTCCAACTCTTCCACCCAAGCAGGAAGTTTTATGTTCACCTCTCTGACAGGGAATTCATATAAAATCTCTTGCATCAAAAAACTGATATCTTCTTCCAGAAGATTCAAGCAGTCTAGGGGAAGCACAGGAGCTCCATACTTTTCAGTCAGAGTATCTTGAAGTGCTATTGTTTCTTCTGTATGGGGTTGCATTGTATTTAATATGATTACAAAAGGTTTCCCCAGGCTCTCCAATTCTTCTATAACCTCTTCTTCAGCGGCAACATAATCTTCCCGAGACAATTCCGTAAAACTCCCGTCTGTCGTAACCACAACTCCTATTGTAGAATGATCGGTTATAACTTTTTTTGTGCCTACTACTGCTGCTTCTTCAAATGAAACATCATAATCAAACCAAGGTGTACTTACCATTCTAGGACCGTCATGGTCATCGTAACCTATAACACCCGGTACTGCATAGCCAACACAATCAACAAGCCTTACCCGCATCTTTATATTTTCCTGAATTAAAATCTCAATAGCGTCATCCGGCACAAATTTAGGTTCGGTAGTCATTATAGTTTTCCCGGCACTGCTCTGTGGCAACTCGTCTATAGCTCTTTCTCGATCGCCATTATCAACTATATTAGGAATAACAAGCAGTTCCATAAATTTTTTGATAAAGGTGGATTTTCCTGTACGAACAGGACCAACAACCCCTAAATAGACATCACCCTCCCGTCCTTTCTACAATATCTTTAAATAAATCAAATTTCAATTTTTTTCCTCCTCTCTCCTCTTATCCTAATTTTTAAAATAATAAAAATTTAACTTCTTTCCTCAGAAATGTTGTAGATTTAGATTTTCTTTTAACTTGTCAGACTTCCCTTTTAACACTATTTATATGATTTGTTCTGCTAATTATGCCAAACAATAAAAAAACACTCCTTGCTTGCAAGAAATGTTCATCATCATACCCTCTTATATATTTACATAATTCTAA
>CAZIRG010000186.1:0-3666 GCA_964541505.1 uncultured Syntrophomonadaceae bacterium
CACTCTCACTTCCTGTTTTTTAATTCTTCCTGTAATTCTTCCTGTAATTCTTCCTAGAACTTTTGGTATAGGTTTCTTACATCGATTCGCACCAAAGTCATTTTATCCATGGTAGTTACCGATTCTTTTGTCAAACCTCCCTCCTTGTTTTCAGCGCTGACGCATGAAAATAGTTACAAAATATTTAAAAGTAGACGCTGATTTTTTATGATTTTTATGATTTACGCTGATTTTTTAATATATTAACAATTAAACAGTCGTTTATCATTGATTATAGCTGACTTGCATTAATTTACTTGTATTAATTAATGTTTTTATCATATTTAATCATATTAATCCATTTAATAAAGACCTATTTATTTAAAGTTGTGCGAAAAACTTTCTTATCTTTAATGCTCGCAAGTATTAGTATGCTTGCATTTTAAAAGTCATGCGTCAGTGCTGCCTTGTTTTAGATCATACACCACCCCGGATCAAATAACCTAAAGGTATTATAACACACTCTGCTATGTTCGAGTAGCATTGTTTTCTTAAAAAATATCTATATAATATAGGGGTGTAAAAGTTTTGCAAAATTTTTGATTTTTGAAAGAGGTAAGTGATATAATGAAATCGTAGTATTAAAGTAACTACTCAGGCACTAACGTAATAGTTAGAGATTGAATACCACTTTACGGTTTACAGTTTACAGTTTACAGATAATAGCTCTGGTAACTGGTAACCGGTAACCGGTTTATGATTCATTGTTCACCAGTTTTTAACCGGGAACCGGCAACTGGGAACTGGCAACTGACAACTGGCAACTGGGGAGGTTTAAATGATGTCGCTAAATATAGAACAAAGCAAACTGGTACAAGCCAGACCGGGTAGCCATAACTTGATAAAAGGCGTAGCTGGGTCCGGCAAAACTACTGTAGCCTTGCATCGCCTTCTTTTCCTCAGCAAAAACTATTGTTTCGGAGAGGAAGAGAGGATTCTTCTGGTTACTTATAATCGGACTTTAATCAATTATATTAAATTTTTATATGAAAAAATATCAGAAGAAGATAAATCACTCTATCCTAACATTTTTTCTATTGATTACCAGGGGAAAGTTGATATAGTCACCATAGACAAAATAATCTACGATTTATATAAAAAAACAGAGAAAAGCAAGCAACTTCAAGTAAATTTTGACAAAAATATCTCTTATACTCTTTTAAATCAGGCTATCAGCAAGCTGAAGAAAAAATATCCGTCTGTGAAAATTTTAGATCAAAAAAACATGCTCTTTCTCTTAGATGAAATAGATTGGATTAAATCCTGTCACTACTTAACCCTAGAAGAATACCAGCATATTGATCGACTGGGGCGCATGAGTTATCAGAGTAGTGATGCCCCGCAAAAATTAATAAAAAACTCTCCTGTCAGACAAGCCCTTTTTGAATTGATGCTCCTTTACAACCAAGAACTGGCAGCAAAAGGTCTCATTAGCATTAAAGATGCTGCTGCTACCGCCCTAATCGAAATAAAAAAAATCAACCCTAAAAAATATAACCATATCATCGTGGATGAAAGTCAAGACCTGACCCGGGTACAATTAGAGCTTATAAAACTCTTGCATGTCCCCGGAGAAAATTCCAGTGTAACTTTTATCGTCGATACGGCTCAAAGCATCTATCCCCACTCCTGGCTAGTTAAAGGAAGAAGCTTTACCACTATCGGCTTTGATATGACCGGAAAAAGCAACTCACTGACCAAAAATTACCGCACTACCACCCAAATTGCCCAAGCAGCTTATAGCCTGATAGAAAATGATGCCAATATAATTGATGACGAAAACTTTGTCAAACCTTATTTGATCGACAGGCAAGGCTCTTATCCCGTTTATAAATATTTCAAAAACTTCCAGAGTGAAGCTGTCTATGTTATGAAAGAGATCCAAGCTTTAACCAACAGTGGCTACAACCTCAAAGATATCGTTATTATCTCCAGAACCAAAATTCAGCTCCAAAATATACAGGAACACCTAGATCAAGCCAACCTCTCCTGCCATATAGTAAACAAAAATAAACCTGAGTTTGATAGCGAAGGCGTAAAGCTAATGACCATGCATTCTGTAAAAGGACTAGAATTTAAAGTTGTTTTTATTATTGGCATTAACAAAAACTTGCTCCCTTATTTTTCTTATACTGAAGCCGGCGAACAGCATCACCAAGAATCACAAGAACGAAAACTTTTTTATGTAGGCATGACCCGGGCTAATGAACTTCTCTTCCTTTCCAGCAGCAGTTTTCCCTCTAAATTTATTAAAGAAATTAACCCCCTCTATTTAAAACTTTCCTTGAACAGTAAGATTAAAAAATTCTATAGAATTAAGTTGTCAGATTACTTGCTAACAGAAAATATTTTTGATTTGTACTCCCATGAAGAAAAAATCCGGCAGTGGATGTTAAAAGAATTAATAAACACCTATAAATACCCCCAAAATATGCTGGAGGTAGAATATAAGGTAAATGAATTTTCCCGGGTTGGTCTGGTTGATATCGCTGTTAGCATTTACCGGAATAACAATCTATCTCCCTTTATTCTGGTTGAAACTAAAGCTTGGGGGGAGGAAATATCGTCTGGTCTTAACCAGTTAAAAAGTTATATGAGCAACTGCAAAACCTGCCGCTACGGCATTGTCACCAACGGTAATGATTTTTTAGTTCTAGATGCTGAATTCAATCATATCGATGACATACCACCTTTTCACTCTTCAATGCTCCCTTCCAGCCTCCAAACATATAATTATATTGACCTGAAATCTTCTCGGAAAGTTCAACTTATCAAGGATACAGAAGTCCCACATCATTTAGAAGTAACCTCTGACTCAGAAAGCACAGAGAGAGTTACCTGTCAACAAGAAAAATTACTGGCATTGCCTGTATTTGAAGATGTTGCCGCCGGTTTGCCTCTCTATATGACCGAAAAAGCGACAGAAAAATTTTCTCTACCGCAAGAATGGTTCAACCGAAACAAAGAAGTCTTTATTTTAAAAGTTCGTGGCGACAGCATGGTAGAAGCTAATATAGAGGATGGTAACTATGTGGTAGTCGAGAAACAGCAAATTGCCCAGAATCGGGATATTGTTGTTGTTGCTTTAGGCGAAGATGCCACCCTGAAAAGATTTTTAAAGATGGGAGATACTGTCCTGCTCACCCCGGAAAATAAAAAATACGAGCCTATCCAAGTTAAAGATGAACAAGCAAAAGTGCTGGGAATAGTAACAGCTATTATAAAAAAAATGTAACTGCTCACACCCATATTGTCATTTCGACCAAAGGGAGAAATCTTAACATGCGCAAGAAGATTTCTCCCTTTGGTCGAAATGGCAGCATGAATCATGACACAATCACCAAAATACCTGCACACTTCGGCTGTGGTCAGAATTTTGCAACCTCTAGTATTATCTTATTAAATATCTGCCAAAAATTCAATAACGCTACAGGGACGTTTTGCTTAACATTTCATATGGGCGAAGAGGGAAAGCTAAAGTCTATGATTTTAAACAAAAACGCAATGGTAAATATTATAAACAAAAAAGAGTTGAAGTTTTTGTAACTACTTAGCTAAGCTGCTACAGCAATACCACGTGTGTTGGAGGTGAGAAGTGGGAGGTTAGAGGTTAGAAAAACACCAGGA
>CAZIRG010000187.1:0-3628 GCA_964541505.1 uncultured Syntrophomonadaceae bacterium
CTTCTCGTCTGCTTTCCATCAACGAAAGTTTATTTACAAGAAATATCATTTCTTTGTTGCCGCTTATTAAACCTTTAATCTCTTCAAAAGGTTCATCCAACACAACATTTCTTCCCAACGTTATGTGAGGGTTGTAGCTTCGCTCATCTTTTTTAAACCCTTTGGCAGCCAAAGCTGCTTCTAGTTTCTTATGTAGCAATCTTAATCTTTGCAACTCCCCCTCAATACCCATCCAGACAATTTTCTTGTTTCCTCGCGGGAAAAAACCGCACTCCCTCCCTATGCGAAGTTGAAATTGCGAAAAACCTACCACCGTACTATCAATAGCTGCTTTCAACAAACCTACCTGTGCGACATCAACTTCTCCGATAAATTTCACTGTCAAATGGAAGTTATCCCTAGCAACAAAGTTACCTCGCTGGGCTCTTGCCCTAATTCCCTGCTGCCTCTCGTAAAGGTATTCTTTAATTTTTTTAGAAAACTCTACAGCAATAAAAACTCGCAAAAAACCTTCCCTCCTCTTCACTCCTTTAAACTTTCCTCTTCACCTAAACCTCTAATTTTGGAAGTCGGAAGTGGGAAGTTGGAGGTTGGACCTGGTGCGGCCACAAAAACAGTAACCATAATAACCCCAAAGATAACAATCACCCCTCCCAGTATCTGTCCGGGGAAGACAATTTCTCCTAGAATAAAAACGCCCCCCAAAACACCAAAAACAGGTATAAGATTGATAAAAGTAGTTACAGTAGTGGTTCCCAAACTTTTTAGTGCAAACAAATATAGAAAATAGGCCAATGCCGAAGATAAGATCCCTAAGTAAAGCAAGTTAGCAATAACCACAGGAACAAAAACTGCTAGATTGATGCCGCTCGGAAGAACTAAAAAACCTAGAAATAAGGTGCCAGCTAAAATCTGATAAAAATTAACAGTAAAGCTGTTGTATTTCTTTAAAAGTGGCGCATTGACCCTAGTAAAAACTGTCCAGGAAACAGCCGCCATTAGTATCAACAAATTCCCTCCCAGCGTCCCGCCTGCTGCACCGCCTGAAGAGCCTATCCCATAAGAAACAATCAGGTAAACACCCCAGAAAGAAAGAGCCACCCCAGCCCAGCTGCGCCACGTGTTTTTTTCTCTAAAAAACAAAACCCCGGTCAAAACATTAAGAACAGGAATAATGGCAATAATCATCGAAGCCATCCCGGCGGTAGTCAGTTTTAAACCATTATTCTCTAGGACAAAATAAACAGGTATACCTATCGCCCCTCCTGCTATCAAGCGAAAAGCATCCTGACACACCAATTTCTGGGGCTTCTTAAACAAAGCTATCAAAAGCATAACAATAGATGCCAAGACAAACCTGAAAAAAGCAATCTCCATAGGCATTAGATAATTTAGCAATACTTTGGTACTGATATAAGAAAGCCCCCAAATCAAAATAGTAAAAAATATAGCTAAAACAGGTAAAAGCTGTAATTTTTTATCCATATTTACTCCTTCAAAAACAAAAAATTATCCTAATCCTTACTATAGCACAAATAAAAAAAGATTTCAGTCATATTCTCTAAAATCTAATAAAAGAATAACTGCTCAACAAGTTTTCTTTTCTAACTTATCAAGCAGCTACATACCCCTACGCACCGTTATCTTAACCTCTTCCTCTCTTAACCTCTTAACCTCTTCCTCTCTTCCTCTCTTCCTTTCTTCCTCTCTCAACTTACTTGCAGAACTTCTTTCTTCTGACGGTTCGCCTTAACCTCAATGAAGATAATTAAAACTATCGCTGCTAACCCTACGAAATCCAGTAAAATAGTAGAATCCATAAGCAATACGCTCCCTATACCTGCTATCACACGCTGCCATATTGGCATTGGTCTCAGAAAATATCCTCGTACTGCAGCTCCGAGAACTGCACAACCCAAAACAGCCGTAGGTAAAACGTAAGCCAACTGGTAAAGAGAAGCATCAAGTAAATAGGCCGGACTATAAATAAAGATAAATGGCACAATATAGGCTGTTAATCCTATTGTAAAGGCTTGCAAACCTGTACGCAACGGGTTCGCACCTGCTATCCCGGCAGCAGCATAAGCAGCTAGTCCTACAGGAGGCGTAACATCGGCATCAACACCAAAATAAAGAATAAAAAGGTGTGCCGGCAACATCGGCGAGCCCATAGCTACTAGGGCAGGTGCCACTAGGGTAGCTAAAATAATATATTTAGCTGTAGTAGGAACTCCCATCCCCAAAAACAAAGAGGCAACCATAGTTATAGGAAGTGCCACCCAAAGTTCCCCCCCTGACAACTGTTCAATAATCGTGGAAAACTTCAATCCCAATCCCGTCATCGTAACCATGCCTATAATAATACCGGCTGCTGCACAGGCTGCCACCACCTCTAGCGCTTTAACAACACCTTCCGCCATCGTAAAATAAATATCCTTTAAATACATACGACTCTCTTTTTTAAGCCAGCTTAGAGGTATGGTAAGCAAAATAGCCCAGAAAACCGAACGCGCTGCAGAAAATCCTGTAAAGAGCATGAAAATCAATAAAACCAAAGGAGTAAAATAATAGAAACCGTTTTTGAAAGTTTCTTTAAAACTAGGTATTTCCTCCGAAGGCAATCCCACCAACCCTTTTTTCAAAGCTTCATAGTGAATCATAAAATAAGAAGTGGCAAAATACATGAAAGCAGGAAAAGCAGCAGCTATCATAATATCACGATAGGGCCGTTCCAAAAACTCCGCCATAACAAAGGCAGCTGCCCCCATAACAGGTGGTAGAATCTGACCTCCGGCAGAAGCATTAGTCTCTACCCCGGCAGCAAAAGCAGGATCGTAGCCGAGTTTTTTCATTAAAGGTATGGTAAATGTTCCGGTAGTTGCCACATTGGCTGTTGAGCTTCCGGTAATAGAGCCGATAAAAGCGCTGAAAACAACCGCCGCCTTAGCCGGACCTCCCACGTATTTCCCGGTCATCGATAGGGAAAGGTCGCGAAAAAAAATACCTGCCCCAGAGCGATCCAGAAAAGAACCAAAGATAACAAAGAGTAAAATGAAACGCGAAGAAACGCCCAAAGGGATACCAAAAATACCAGCATCTGTCAAATAAAGATAGGGGAAAATACGTGCCAAAGAATAACCGCGATGCATAAAGAGTCCCGGCATACTACGCCCAAAATATGCATAAATCAAAAATAAAACACTGACAACAACCATTGGCCAACCTACCGTCCGCCTAGCAGCATCAATGACTATAACAGTCAATAAACCGCCCAGTATAATATCCGCCGTAAGAGGTGCCCCAGCCCGACCAGCTATGACATCCCAACCAAGCCAGAGATAAAACCCCAAGACAACGCTGATAATTATACATAACCAATCCCAAATTTCCGGACGATCTTTGGGTGACTTTTTATGAGCCGGAAAAAGGAAAAATATTAGCACAGCGGCCATCATCCAATGAATATTGCGAAATAAAATAGCAAAAGGTGGACCGAAATAAGCCGTATAAAGATGATAAAATCCTGTAAAAGCAGCAAAAAAAGTGACAAAAAGACCGTAATTCCCTTTATACTTTACTTTCCGAACCCTTAAAAAAATTAGCATTAATTATATTTTTATTTAATTGG
>CAZIRG010000188.1:0-3621 GCA_964541505.1 uncultured Syntrophomonadaceae bacterium
TTTGTATATTGAAGGAGATAATCTGGAGGCCCTTAAGATCCTGCAGGAATCCTATCTCAACAAGATTAAATGCATTTATATAGATCCTCCTTACAACACAGGGAAGGACTTTATTTATAAGGATAACTTCAAGCAGAGCAAGGAAGAATACCTGGCTGATTCGGGACAGGTGGATGAAGATGGCAACCGCCTTTTTCAGAATACAGAGTCCAACGGGCGCTTCCACAGCGACTGGCTGAGTATGATGTATCCAAGATTGAAGTTGGCTAGGAACTTGTTGCGGGAGGATGGGGTTATATTTATTAGTATTGATGATAATGAAGTGCATAATTTGAGGAAGATATGTGATGAGGTGTTTGGGGAAGGAAATTTCGTAGCAGACGTCGTTTGGCAGAAAAAATATGCTGCTACAAATGATGCAAAAGGCTTTTCTGTAATGCATGATCACTTAATCGTTTATCAAAAATCAGCTTTTTTTAAGCGAATGTTACTGCCAAGAACAGAAGAACAAAACAGGCCGTATAAATATGATGATGGAGATGGACGTGGTTTATGGCGTTCAGACAATTTGCTTGTAAAAAGCTTTTCACCATCAGGTGTATTTCCGATTAAAAACCCAAATACTGGTGAAGAATATATGCCTCCGAAAGGTAGTTTATGGAGAGCAAGTCGAAAGACTATAGAAAAATGGCTTGCTGAGGGGAGAATATTTTTTGGGAAAGATGGTACCGGAGCTCCTCAGTTAAAAAGATATTTAAATGAGGTTCAACAAGGGCGTGTGCCAACAACATGGTGGACGTTTTCTGAAGCAGGTCATAATGATGCAGCTAATAAAGAATTAAAAGCATTATTCAAGTCAAAGGCTCCTTTTGATACTCCAAAACCATCGACCTTAATAAAAAAATATTAATGATTTCATCAACAGAAAACGACATCATCCTCGATTTCTTCTCCGGCTCTGCCACCACCGCTCACGCGGTCATGCAGCTCAATGCCGAAGACGGTGGTAATCGGAAATATATCATGGTTCAACTCCCCGAACCTTGTGATGAAAAGTCTGAAGCTTATAAAGCAGGGTTTAAAACTATATCAGATATTTGGTAAGGAACGCATCAGAAGAGCTGCCAAAAAAATAAAAGAAGAGACCGGCGCCGATATTGACTATGGCTTCAGGGTGTTTAAAGTAGATTCCTCCAACATGAAGGACGTCTATTACCGTCCGGACGAGTTATCGCAGCAGCAGTTAGAATTCTTAACATCCAACATCAAGGAAGACCGGACGGCAGAAGACCTTTTGATCCAGGTCATGCTGGAGTGGGGTTTGGAGCTCTCCTTGCCCATGGAAAAAAGAAATATCTTGGGTAAGGAAGTGTATTTTGTAGCTGGTAACTCCTTGGTAGCCTGTTTTGATGAAAATGTTTTCGAGGAACTTATCCGGGAGATTGCTAAAGAAAAGCCTTTAAGAGTGGTATTTCAGGACAGTTCTTTTGCTGATGATGTTGCGCGGATTAATAATGTGATGATCATTAACACCCAGGCTTTCAATGCTCGCGGCAAAGATGCCCGGAGGATTTATATGGAGCTGGATGAATTTCAATCTCGGACGCCTATTGACGTTATTGCCCAAACCAACCCCATTTTGATTATTGATGAACCTCAGTCAGTGGAAGGTAAAAAAACGGTAGAGGCGTTAAAGCTTTTTAACCCTTTGTTTACCGTCCGCTATTCGGCTACTCACCGGCTCGAATATAACAAGGTTTACCGTCTGGATGCCCTTGATGCCTACAATAAAAAGTTGGTTAAGAAGATCAATGTTAAGGGAATTACCATAAAAGGAACTACAGGGACCGACGGCTACCTTTATTTGGAAGGGATAGATGTCAGCCAGAAACACTATCCTCTGGCCCGGCTGGAGTTTGAAAAAAGAACTCACTCTGGCATAAGGCGAAACCTAAGGCGGGTTTCTGTAAATGACAATCTGTATGAGATGTCTGGTTATCTTGAGCAATATAAAGGTTATGTTGTGTCGGAAATCAACGGTGCTAAGAATACCATAGAATTTGCCAATGGAGTTACTTTGTTTGTTGGAGATATTCAGGGAGATGTCAACGAATCGACACTGCGTCGGATTCAAATTAAGGAAACTATTAAGTCTCACTTGGAAAAAGAGCGGAACTTATTTTACCGAGGTATTAAAGTGCTTTCCTTGTTCTTTATTGATGAGGTGGCAAAATACAGACAGTATGATGAAGGTGGAAACAAGCTAAACGGCGAATATGTCCAGGTCTTTGAAGAAGAGTATCGAATGTTGGTGGAAAATTACTTGAGAAATGCTGACGAGAAAGACTATTATGCTGATTATTTAAGGAAGATAGATGTTGAAAAGACCCATAATGGCTATTTTTCTATTGATAAACAAGGGCGTCTGACCAATCCAAAAGTAAAAGCCAGAGCGACCGATTCGGAGGATGAGAACGCCTACAATTTGATCATGAAAGATAAGGAAAGACTTTTAAGTTTTTCAGAACCGACTCGTTTTATTTTTTCTCATTCGGCTTTAAAGGAAGGCTGGGACAACCCTAATGTTTTTCAAATCTGCACCTTAAAGCATAGCGACTCTACCATTAAGAAACGCCAGGAAGTGGGAAGAGGCCTTCGGTTGTGTGTAAATCAAGATGGTGAAAGGATTGATGACTTGGTATCGGGTATTGATGTACACGATGTCAATGTTCTTTCTGTTGTTGCCAGTGAATCTTACGAAACATTTGCCAGAGAATTGCAGAAGGAGATTGCCGAAACTCTTTCCGATCGTCCTCGCAAGGCTGATATTCAATTTTTTATGGATAATGTCCTGACTAATGAAAAAGAAGAAAAGATTCAGATTGATGAACGGTTGGCCAGGAAGGTTTACCAGACTTTTGTTAAAAAGAATTATATTGACGAAGAGGATAACCTGACGGAAGATTATTATAAAGCTGTAGAAAATGAGGAAGTTATACTTCCTGAGGAATTAAAAGATTATAAACCGGCTGTTATAGAACTGGTTAGCATGATTTACAGTGAAACTGCTTTTCGGCTGGTTCATAACGAGCGTAGCGAAAATGTGGAGTTAAAGTTAAATGATAACTTTTATAAAGAAGAGTTTCAGAAACTCTGGGAAAAAATAAATCTGAAGACAGCTTATACAGTCAAATTTGATACAAGGGAACTGGTAGAAAAGTCTATAAACGCTTTGGACAGTTATTTAAAAGTACTAGATATATCCTACCAGATAAAAGGCGGAGTATTAGAAACTATTGTTTCTAAGGAGCAATTGAAAGAAGGATTGGGTTTTGTAGTGAAAGAATCACAAACAGGCAGGATATATGGGGAAGTTACTTCAGGGGTGCGCTATGACCTGGTAGGTAAGCTTATGGCTGAAACAGGGCTGACTCGAAAGACTATTGTAAAAATTCTAACGGGAATAAAACAAGAAACTTTTGATCTTTTTAAAAAGAACCCAGAAGAGTTCATTGAAAAAATCAGCAACAGCAGCGTCAAGTATAGTGTAGTCCAAAATTATGAAAAGTTATTGGAGATTGTGAGTTAAAAAGTGATTTTACTTATCTAGCCACTATATAT
>CAZIRG010000189.1:0-3619 GCA_964541505.1 uncultured Syntrophomonadaceae bacterium
CTGTCTGCACAACAGAATTTGTAGCTTTTCAACTTCGTTCTGACGAGTTTAAAGCATTAAACACAGAGCTTATCGGGCTAAGCATAGACCAAGTTTTCAGTCATATAAAATGGGTACAATGGATAAACGAAAACATAAAAGTAGATGGCAAACCCGTAAAGATAACGTTTCCCATCATTGCAGATGATACAGGAAAAGTAGCTGTAAAGCTCGGACTTATTCACCCAGCCAAAGGAGCACAGACAGTACGGGCAGTCTTTATCATTGACCCTGAAGGAACAATAAGAGCTATTCTCTACTATCCGCAAGAACTTGGGCGCAACATGGACGAAATCCTCCGCATGATCAAAGGATTTCAAACTTCTGCCAAGCACGGCGTAGCCATCCCAGCCGGTTGGCCTGAAAATGAAATGGTAGGCGACCACGGTATAGTTCCACCGGCATCCGATGAAAAGACTGCTGCTGCCAGACTGGAACAAGCAAAAACAGGTGAAATAACTTGCCTAGACTGGTGGCTCTGCCACAAAAAGATCTAGCAACTTTTTGGGAAATTAAATGCTCTAAGTTTCCTAAAAATTCGAGTGGGTTAGAGGTTAGAAAGATATCTCACAACTGCAACTCAAAGCAACCTTCGAGTCTTTTCGAACTTCTAACCTTCTTCGGATTCCTAGTCTGCCAAGATTCCCCACCTATATTCTTGTTTGTTGCTTGACAGAAACCAATATGCCAATCCTGTCATATATCTTGAGATTTTTGTCCAACAGCATAGCTATTTAATACCCCTGTTTTAGCAACTATATCGACTAGTAGTTTTCCCGTCCAGCCAGCTATTACCCCGCTAATTAAAGAAACTACTACAAATGCAATTTGCATCTCTCTTGTTAAAAAAGGTATCCCCAGTGGTATCCACCTGGCGATTATGCGAAAAATTCCTGCCATAACCCCTGCCATCATTAATACAGGAAGACTATAATTACGATAGCGAGTCAGGGCCAAGATTAATTCTACGCCTACCCCCACTACAATTCCACCCGGAATCTCCAGCCAGCCATAGGCTGAAAGCGGCACACAGATCGTTCTAATTATAAATTGACTGATTAGCACAGCTCCTCGACGCTGAAAAATATAGCCAATAAAAATAGCTGGCATAAACCATAGCCATGATCCCATACTTCTTACCACTGGTCCCAATATTTTTGCGCCTTCCCATAAAAACAGTGGCTTTTGCAAAATGCTCCCCATTACAGTGGCGGCCCCGTGTTGGATTTTCACCAAACTTCCCTGAGTTTTATGAAATTTTTTGTCAATACTATAATACTATACTGTCAAAGGCAAGTACTCAAATTGTATCCTTAGTAATTGTTTTACGCAGGAGTCAATTTTATATTTGCCGTTTATCGCTAGCCATCCCCAATTTTCACATATAGCTAGATAGTTCATGCTTTTAAACTTTTAATTTTATAGTTACAAGCAACCCCCAAACCCAATAACACCCAAAAAACAGGTGCCACCGAGACAACACTATCATTAAAAAGCGCCGCTACCGCATAGCCACAAAATGCCGCAAATATCGCCAAACCTGTGCTGGCAAAAAGATCGCTATAATCTCGCCTGTTAAAATACAAAGCAAAGCTTTGTACCGTATACATACCAAATAAGCTCAGCAAGGCTAGAAGCGAAATTACCCCCGTATTAATTCCTACTTGCAAATATAAATTATGCGGCTTGTCCACTACCTTGCCCATACTACGAAGCCAGTTCGCTTTACCAATATAGTCATGCTGCGGAAAATAAATCGCAAACGTATCCGGACCATGACCTACAAAAAAAGTATTTTTCAGCAAAGGAATTGAGCGTGACCAGATATAACCCCGAGAAGAACCAGCTGCTTCCATACCAGTAAAACCCCAGCTAGGGACCGGTTCTAAAATTACCTCTTGCCCCCGGTGGTTTATAAATCTTATCCCCTCTGCTGTTAATCGAAAATTCTTGGTAACCCTGCCCGTTTGCACTCTGAGCATATTATTCTCTAAAAAAGTAAAGTTAAAATTGGCATATTTTTCATCATTAAAAGTGATTTGCCCAGACGGTTGGTCTAAAACAAAATCTAATCTTTCTCCTTCACTACCTGAAAACAAGAGATTGTTTTCTTGCAAATAAAAATTAATACTGTTTCCATAAGTGGTTATAGTCACTTTCTCTCCGTCCATGATAACCTCCTGCGGGCGGTTAGGGTCTGCAGCAGCAGCCGCAAAAAGCCTGTCCCAATCCAACAGCGTACGTGCCCTATCTATGAAACGTCCCTCCGTAACAGTATTCAAGGCAAACAATAAGAGAACTGCGCAAAACAAGCTTGCTAAAACATAATACCAATTTCTAAGCACTTGCCGTCGTAGAATAACAAGCAACACTAAGGAAGTAACCACAGCTGCCAGTATCCCGGCTCGTGAATTGCTGCCAATTAAGTTAAGAAACATCAAAGCACTAACCAGACCTAACCCCAGCTTTACCTTTTTGCTTTTGCTAAAAATAAAAGTAATCATGGAAACAGCTAAGAGCATAGCCATATAACTACCAACAAAGTTGGTATTGTACAAGGTGCTATAGATAGTATACGCACCAAAATGAAAATTAAGTTGTTCTTTCAGATGATGGAACTCCGCCGGCAAAATCAAGCTCCTGCCAAAATCAGTCCTGAAGAAATCATGTCCTATGTACTGAAAAACACCTATTACCCCGATAATCACTGCTGAAACAAACAATGCTCCCAAGATAATTTTTACATGTTTTTTCTCCGACACCAAATTAACAGCAGCAAACATCAAAACAAGATACGATATCAGGACCCACATACCTTCATAGCGATCAGGAAAACCATACATGGCCACAGTACGATGTTCTGCGAAAACAGCAGAAACCAGAATAAAGAAAGCATACACAGCCAGCGGTATGTAGAGTTGCGTTGGTTTAAAAGTAATTTTTTCCTGGTAAAAACCTCTTACCAGCAACACTAACAGAGCTGCTGCTGCCGCTACAATAATTCCAATACCTTTGTAGTACGAAAAAAAATCTGTGTTTTGCTTTTCACCCGTCCAGAATTCAAAAGCAGCTCCTTCTAGGGGAATAATTCGCATATAAACAATTAAAGGAACTACAGCAACTGCCAGCACAAGAGGCATTAAATAATACCATCCTGTTGTTGATGCTGGTGATTTTAGTTTGGCTACAGCTTTCCTTTCCTTTTTTGTCAGTTTAGGTTTTCTCCCTACTTTCTGCTGCCCTTTATGCTTACTTTTTTTGCTCCTCTGCTCCGCTTTGCGAGTATCTTCCTGTGACTGCTTACGTTTTAGTTTGCTATTACCCATTTCTATTCCATCCCCTTAACCCACCCTCCTCTGCCTAGAGGGCATTTAATATTCTTAGTTCAGGCATATAACTAGCTATTATGTTAAAATAGACGTAACTACTCAGGTCTATTGAGCTGTTTTTAAAATTATCTCATGCGTTGCTCTCAAGCTGCTGCAGCAAATACCAAAGTGAGCATTGATTTTATTAATCAGAAAGAGCGGAAAATCTTGAGGATGGCAGTACAATCTGTTTGACCGAGCGAAGGCTCAAG
>CAZIRG010000190.1:0-3602 GCA_964541505.1 uncultured Syntrophomonadaceae bacterium
CTTCTTCTCAAATATACCCCATAGGTGTATATCTCCATTCTAACAAAAAATAGTATTTAAGTCAATGGTAAAAATCAGGTCATTTAGGGCAACCGCATACGGATTTTCTTTCAATTTTTATAATTTTAAAGTAATCACTCAAGCCTTATCTATTTATAAGTGAGTAAGTGAATAAGTAGGTAAGTGAGTAAGTTAGTAACGAAGAACGAGGAGTAAGGATTCCCTCCTCCCCAATTCACTCCCCATCCTCATCGTCTCTCCTACTTACTCACTTACAGCCGTAGGCTGACTTACCCACTTATTCACTAGAGACCGCAGCTTATATAAATGTAAACTACCTGTGTATCTGCTCGACACAGGCAGGATAGGTGCCATTTTTTTACCTAAACCCAGCCAATGTGGGTAGAAACAAGACGACTTGGGGGAAAAATGTAAAGATAAGCAAGGCGATAATCAAAGGAATATAAAACGGTAATACCCCTTGGAAAATTCTTTCCAGTTTTAACCCCGTCGACTTGGTTAAAACAAAGAGAAGAGCACCAAATGGTGGGGTTAAAAGGCCAATCAGCAGGTTAAAGACCATCACAACTCCAAAATGGACCGGGTCTATGCCAGCCATTTCGATGATGGGAACTAGGATGGGAACCAGGATAGTTATCGAAGCCAAAGAATCCAAAAACAGCCCGATAGTCAGAAGAAAAACATTCAGGAGAAGAAGAATTATTAGGGGATTTTCAGTAATTCCCAGCATAGCTTCCGCAAGGATTATTGGTATACGGCTGTGAACAACCAGAAAGCCGTATGCTGTGGCTGCAGCGATAACGAAGAAAATTGTTGCAGAATCAATCATTGACTGCTTGGTAATAGACCACAACTCGCTAAAAGTAAGCTCTTTATAAACAAAAAGACCGAGAATTACCGCATAAAGGACAGCCATGGCAGCAGCTTCGGTAACAGTAAAAAAACCAGTAATAATTCCACCAAGAAGTATTGCCGGTGTTCCTAGGGCAAGCACCCCTTGCTTAAAACTGGCTATAAATACATGCCTGTTAAACTTTGCTCCAGCAGGGTATCCTTTTTGGCTCGAAACGATCCACACCATTATCGCCAAGGTAACACCAATCAATATTCCTGGCAGGAGACCGGCGACAAGCATTTCGCCAACAGAAACCCCGGCAAGGATAGCATAAAGGACCAGCGACAGGCTGGGGGGAATAATAGATCCGATAGTTGATGAGGCCGCAGTAATTCCTACACTGAACTCAGGAGGATACCCATCGTCAGTCATGGCCTTATACGCAACTGTCCCTATTCCTACAGCATCAGCAATGGCAACGCCACTCATCCCGGCAAAAATCATACTCGCCACAATATTAACGTGGCACATCCCTCCTTTAAGACTACCAACCATTGCCCTGGCAAAATCAAAAATACGATTGGTCATTCCCCCTGCATTCATAATTTTCCCGGCAAGGAGAAAAAAAGGTATTGCCAACAAAACAAAGGCATTTAAACCGTGAAACATACGACTAGCCAGCACCGCTGTGTTAAAGCCAGGCCCAACATCAAGAAGCATAAGCACAACTGTTGTTAAGCCCAAAGAAAAACCTACCGGCAAACCGATAACAAAGAAAAAGAGTAAAATTCCCACAAACAGTAAAAGTAACAACCAAATCTCCAACTTTATCCCTCCGATTTTTTTTGTCTAGTCTGCTTGTCCGGGCTACTGATCTGAGTGCTTTTGAGCATGTTAATAAATTCCGGAACTCTTACATAAAACCACCTTAGGGCATAAATGCCGATAAAAATCATAAAAACCGTCATCACCGCATAAAGGTGCCCTACTCTCAACCAGGGAATGGAACCTGTAATGGCTGTAATTGTTTTTTGCATCATTCTGTAGCTGCCTTGTCCCAAAAGAACTATAAATACAATGGTTAACAACAAACTAACTATTTCCATAAAGAGCCTTGTTTTCGGACCTACCCGGTCGATAATGGTTGAAATAATTATATGTTCATTTTTTTGCATCGCTACCGCTGCACCTAAAAAAGTGGTTAATATCAACAGAAAACGAGCAGTTTCTTCTGTCCAGGGTAGAATAAAACCTGTTACCGGGGCTAGTAGTCTTACAAAAACCTGCAAGAAAACAAGCAAAAGAATAGAAGCAAACATCAAAGAACTTACTGTTAAGAGGACGGAGTCAAATAGAGTTACTTTTAGCTCTGAAGCGCAGACCTGGGTGTTTTCTGGGTTATCTTTCATCTATTCACCTTCTTTATATTCAAACTTTATATTCAAATTAGTGCCTTCGGCAACCCGGTCAACAATTCCTGCCTTTAAAAAATAAAATTACTGCCAAATAAATTTTATTCACTTTAAAAGAAGGCGGTTGCTTACTTATTAAGAAAAGCAACCGCCTTCCTGCTTGTTGGGTTGTAGCTTACTGTGCAAGAACCTCTTCCCAGGTAGTTACTGGCCAATGGGTTTCAAAAAGTCCTTCAATAGTGGGTCGTACGGCTTCTAAGAAAGAATCACGGTCTACTTCTTCAGGCCCGATTACAGTAGCACCATGCTCTTCTACCATGTAGACAAGGAGTTCTGCTTCCCTACCAAGAGACTTTTCACTTCCCCAATCAGATGCTTCTTGAATTGCCTCGGCAATAAGCTCACGGGTAGGTTCATTAAGCCCATCCCACCAGTCAACACCCGCTGAGAAATGCCCTGCGGACAGAAGATGGTTAGTAATGGAAAAATAGTCTTGAACTTCAAACAGTTTGAAAGAATAGAGCTGCTCTGCAGGACCTTCGGAGGCGTCCGCAACTCCTGTAGTCAATGCAGTATAAAGTTCATGCAGGGGTACAGGAACCGGAAGAGCCCCAGCTTCACCCCATATTGATACCCAAGTATCAATGACAGGAAGGCGAAGCTTGAGACCGGCAAGGTCATCAATGGTCCTAATAGGCTTATCAGCAGTAAATTGACGCATTCCCACGTATATTTCTCCAGGTATGTATACAATTCCTACTTCTCTAAGCGCATCCATTGCTTCTGCTCCTAGAGGTCCATCCCATAAACGCAGGAAGTGATCCCAGTCTTTCATAATAAAAGGGTTGTTAAAAAAGGCATACTCCGGTGTGAAAAAACCATTAGCTGGACCGGAAACGGTCATTTCTATGCCGCCTACAACAACAACCTCTAGAATCTCTGCCTCACCACCCATTACACCGCCGGGGAAAAGGTTAACTGTTATTCTGCCGTCGCTACGTTCTTCTACCAAGGTTTTAACTTTGTCAGCTACAAGGCTAAAGATATGTCCTGGTTCATAAGCAGAAGCAATTCCAAACTCCATCTCCATAATTTCTTCTTCAACAGGCTCAGGATCTGGCTTGGGATCTGGATCTGGCTCAGGCTCGGGTGCAGCACCCGGCAAGCAACCAAACAGACTGAAAACCAGCAGAAAAACTACACCTAAGATAAGCCAACTAATTTTTTTACTTTTCATTTTTGTCCTCCTTAAGATTTTTTTAATATTCTTACATTTTTTAACAACTACCTTACTGCCTTTCCCCTCTCGAATAAACAACCAAACAATTAAATTA
>CAZIRG010000191.1:0-3576 GCA_964541505.1 uncultured Syntrophomonadaceae bacterium
ATAATTTTAAAAACAGTTCAATAGACCTGAGTAGTAGTTACTAAATTTTATTTATAGCGTGCTATTATCTTTTCTGCTGTTAAAACATCCTGAGTAATTTGCTTCTTGAGCTTTTCCTTATCAGTGAAGGCTCTTTCCTCTCTTAGTTTCTCTAAAAAAGAAACAACTAATACCTCACCATAAATATCTTGAGAAAAATTGAGCAGGTGTATCTCTACCGTTAAGTTCTGCCCGGAAACAGTTGGCCTAAAGCCAAGATTAGCAAGAGCATAATATTGCCGAGTGTTATATTTAGTCATGGTTAAATAGACACCATTGGCAGGTAAAATAATATCATCAGGTAACTTTAAGTTAGCAGTAGGAAATCCTAAAGTTCTGCCGATTTTTCTATCAGAAACAACAGTTCCTCTAATAAAATAGTTATAGCCCAAAATTTTAGAGGCTTCGATTACCTTACCCTGGCGTAACTTATTTCTGACTAAAGAGCTACTGGCGATTTCATGATTAACTACTACCGGTTTTATTATCTTAACACTGAATCCTGATTTTTGAGAGATATTTTTCAAGTCAATGATTGTTCCTTTTCCCTGGTAACCAAAACTATAATCAAATCCAGCTACTACTCCGTTAATATTAAATTTTTTAATCAAGTAAGTTTTTAGAAAATCTTCAGGTAACAGGGAAGCAAATTTTTTGGTGAATTTTTCAATGAAAACAATGTCTACCCCAATATCTCCCAACATTAAACATCTATCTTTAATTGTAGTTAGCAGATAAGGATTCTCTTTTTTTTTAAACAATTTGTAGGGATGAGGTTCGAAAAGCAAGACTGATGCTTTTCTATCAACAATTTTAGCTTGCCTAACAGTTTCCTCAATTATTGCCCTATGTCCTAAATGAACACCATCAAAGTTTCCCAGTGCCATAACTGTATGGGGGGGGATATTAGTAGTATTATCTGCATATATTACTTCCATTTAGCTTGTTCTCCTTCTAAACAAATACTGTTTCAGGTTTAATGACAGTTTCGTCAGCAGTTATTTGGAGTTTCCTTTGTATTTTTCCCAAACCAATAATGGTGTTCTTATCATATAGACGAACTATATCACTTTCAAAGAGAATTGATTTTGCAGGGATTCTTATAAAATTACCATTACTTATTTTTTGAACATCTTTTTTTTCTAATACTAGAGAAGGAAGATGAGACAAAGGATAATCAAGAGGGTGTAAAAATTTATCTAGAAGCTCTTCTCTGGTCAAAGAATCAATTTCTTCCAGTAGGCAAGAGGTTTTAATATCGAATTGCCCTACACGGGTTCTTATTAAAAAAGACATGAAACCGACTGTCCCTAAGGTTTTAGCCAAATCAGCACAGAGAACGCGCATATAGGTTCCGCTCGAACATTCCACATCAAAAAGCAGGGAGGAAGGTGTTACTCGTATAATAGTTATACTGTATATCGTTATTGTTCTCAGAGGAGGATCAACTTCTATTCCTTTTCTGACCAAGTCATAAAGCCTCTTGCCCTTATAATGTACAGCTGAATATAGAGGCGGTTTTTGTTTTTGTGTCCTGACAAACTTCTTGGTAGCTCTATCTATAGCAGCGGTATTCAGCAAAGGAACTTCCTGTTCATCTACAAGCTTTCCGGCAATATCACCCGTGTCTGTAGACTTGCCCAAGGTAAGCTCTACCCTGTATGATTTTTTGGTAGAAGAAACAAAGGAAGCCAGTTTTGTTCCTTTCCCTATTGCCAAAACCAAAACGCCTGCTGCTGCAGGATCAAGAGTACCCGTATGACCGGTTTTAACTTCGTGCTTTCGACGGAAAAAAGACACCACGTCATGGGAAGACATGCCAGGTGGTTTCAGCACATTTAAAAAACCATTCATTACAAAAATGCCGCCTCTATTCGCTGAAAAATCCTATTTTTTACTTGTTCCAAAGAAATATTTTTAAAAATACAACCTGCGGCATTTTTATGTCCTCCCCCGCCGAAAGTTTGTGCAAGTGTATTTACATTAACATTTTTTTTTGATCTAAAGCCTACTTTTATTTCCCCAGTCCTTTTTACATAAAACAGAAGACCAACTTCCACGTTTTTTACATTAATAGTATAGTTAATTAGTCCTTCAAGGTCTTCGCTTTTTGCTGAACAACTATTTAACATTACCTGATCAATTGTTATCCAGGCTATCTTTTTATCCCTTGAAAATTCCAGTGTTTGCAAACCTTTTTTCAAAAGACAAAATGCAGGAAAACTTATCTCGTCAAATATTTTTGTAGTTATAGCTCTTAAGTCAAAGCCTGTCTGTAATAAAGCAGCAGTGATAGCAAAAGATTCAGCGCTAGTATTGGAAAATTTATAATTTCCTGTGTCAGTGCTAATAGCAACGTATAAGCACTCAGCCATTTTTACATCAATTTGTATCGAAAATAATTGAATTAAATTATATATAATTTCCCCAGTTGCTGCTGCCTCTGGTACTACTAGATTTAAAAAAGCAAATCCAGTATTAGAAATATGGTGATCGATATTTATGGTTATCATTTTATCTATCCGAACAGCAAACTTACCCAAACGCGAAAGGTCACTGGAATCAACAATAATACAAACAGCATTGTCAAAACCGGAAAAAGTTTCTGCTAAAGGCAAACCATTTAAAAGAAAACAATATTTTTCCGGAGTTTTATCAGTAAGTATAATTACGAAATCTTTTTTTAATGCCGCCAAAAGATGGCCCATGGCCGCCATAGAGCCTATGCTATCACCATCAGGGTTAACATGTGAAATTAAAACAAACTTTTCTTCATTCACAATTTTTTCTTTTACAAGCTGATAATTAGATTTCATTTTTTTCTCCCTAGTTAGAAAGATTTAAATTCTTTAAAATTTTGTTGATGTGGTCTCCATATTCCATAGATGTATCAAGTTGAAAAAGCAATTGAGGTATATGCTTGATTCTAATCCTTTTTCCCAGTTCCGTACGGATAAACCCAGCACATTTTCGCACAGTTTCCAATATCTCTGTAACATTCACATCTTGATCTTTGGTATAAATACTTAGAGAAATTTGAGCATAGCTCAAATCGCCTGTCATCTTAACTCCGGTAATACTAATTACCCCGGTCGCTAAGCGAGGGTCTTTAACCTCTGTTTTGATTATATCGCTTATTTCTCGTTTTATTTCCTCAGCGACTCTATAGTTCCTCTTTTTTGACATTTAGATCTGCCCCCTTTAAAATTAGAGGTGAGAAGTAGGAGGTTAGAGGTTAAAGAAGATACCAATAATTACCATGGCTTATTCTTTTAGAGGATCATTAAAACCTCATTCGACCCACTTGATTATGTTCAGATCATATTTCTAGCTTCCAACTTCTCACTTCCAGTATTATCGGTGCTCAAATTTTGAGAGCAGTACAATAACTCCCTTGAGTTTTCGCCCGGTCAGACATATTATACCGCTATCCTCAAGAAAACTCAACGTCTTCTGATTTAGGAAATCAATGCTCACTTTAGTATATGCTGTAACAGCTTCAACAACTTTGCGATAATTTATAAAATAGTTGTAACT
>CAZIRG010000192.1:0-3561 GCA_964541505.1 uncultured Syntrophomonadaceae bacterium
ATTATCTTTAGATTTAAAAGCTATCTTTATAAAAAGGCAGGAGGTTTATAATAGTGTTGCATAAAGCTGAAAAAGTTGTAATTTTTACTCTTGCACTATTTTTAAGTTTTGCGGTTATGGCAGGGAAAATAAACATGGTACGAGCTACTGAATCTGTCAAGCCACAAGTGGCTGCCGGAGAATCACACACCCTCTACTTGACTGTTACCAAATCTGTTTGGGCTTGGGGACAGAATAATTTTGGGCAGTTGGGGGATGGCACAGTTTTTGATAGGACAACTCCGCACCAGGTGGAAAGGTTGACTGCGTTGGATATTGTTGCCGTGGATGTCGGGAAGGCACATAGTATAGCGTTGACGGCAGAGGGTCGTATTTGGTCATGGGGCTTTAATGGTCAAGGGCAGTTGGGGATTGGGGGGACAACAGACAAAAAGATTCCCAGTCAGGTTTTTTCTATTAATAAGGTAATTGCTGTTGCCGCGGGAGATTATCATACTTTAGCCTTGCGAGAGGATGGTACCGTTTGGGCTTGGGGCAGCAATGATTTTGGGCAGTTAGGAAATGGTACAACTACCAGCAGGCATTCCCCTAGTAGAGTTCTTATTCTAGAAGATATTATTGCTGTTGCTGCACACGGTTCGCACAGCCTGGCTCTTGACGAAGCGGGTACCATTTGGTCATGGGGAGATAATCGGGGAGGGCAGCTAGGTGATGGTATAATTATGGTTAAAACACCTCTCCCTTTACCTGAAATAGGGGTAGGCACAGAAAAACCGGTTGCTATTTCTGCTGGTCGTCTACATGTTCTAGCCTTGCTCCAAGATGGGACTGTTTGGACTTGGGGAGGGCGCAGCTTATTTCAGGAAGAAGAAATAGTTGGGAGCGGCATTTCTCCGGTAAAGGTAGCTGGATTATATGATGTAAAAGACATTTCTGCTGGGAGTATGCATAATCTGGTTGTCAAAAAAGATGGTACCCTCTGGGCTTGGGGGTGGAATGGATTTGGTCAGCTAGGAGATGGTACTACAGAAGAAAGAGCTATTCCCATACCGGTTATTGGTTTTGAACAGGTGGAAAGTTTTTCTGCTGGTGCTTCTTTTAGTATTGCTCTCAGGGGAGATGGTAGTCTCTGGGCTTGGGGGCGAAATACCTTTGGTCAGCTGGGGGAAGGTACGCTGGAAACAAGGCTCTCTCCCAATCAAGTTTCGTTAGTTTTTGTAAACGGGGTTGCCTTGAATAAGAGAAGAATGACTTTAGAAGTAGGTGAGAAGGAAGATTTGATAGCTACAGTGCTGCCGCTTAATGCTACGAATAGAGAAGTTACCTGGAGATCAAGCAGAACTTCGGTAGCCAAGGTGGACAGCAAAGGTAGGGTTAGAGCGATTTCACCCGGTAGGGCTACTATTACAGTTAGAACAAAAGACGGAAACTTTACAGCTTCTTCTGTGATTACTGTAATTCGTGCAGTAACAAGAGTTAGTTTGAATCGTTCTATTTTAACTTTATATATAGATGAGGAGGAGGTTTTGAAAGCAACAATATCACCATGGAATGCCAGTAATAAAAATATTGTCTGGAGATCTAGCAACCCCTCGGTAGTAACTGTTGACAGCGAGGGAAAAGTCAGAGCTCTTTCTCCGGGCAAGGCTGTTATTACAGTAAAAACTGAGGATGGTGATTTTACAGCCTCCTGCGATATTGTTGCCAGGTTGGAAGATAAAGAATGGCGACAACTCCAAGAAAGAAAAGATCAACCAGCAGGTAAAGCCTGGACGGTCTCTTTTAATATATCTCTGCTAGAAGAGACAGTAACCGCTGAAAATATTTATGTGCTCGACAGATGGGGTCGGGAGGTGGCGACAGAACTTCATTTGATTGCTCCGGCTAATAAGGAGGTTATTATCAACCCCAAGCGCAACTATTTTTCAGGGAGAACCTATTATCTGTGTATCAGTAGAAATATTCGTGCAACCAACGGATGTTTTTTGGAAGAGGGTTTAAAAATGAGGTTTACTATTAGATAAAAACACGAATAACTAAGATAACTGCATTTTCAATTAGCCGAAAATAAAAAAGATGAGAAGGAGAAATATCTTTAGGTGTGGAAGTAGAAAGCTAGTATTAATATAGAATTTAACATTAAAAAGGAGTGGTAGTTAATGACAATAAGAATAGGAATTAACGGTTTTGGTAGTATTGGCAGAAGAGTTTTTCGCATAGCTATGCAGAATCCACAGGTGAAAGTTGTAGCTATAAATGACTTAGGTGATCCGGCAACTATGGCTCACCTTTTAAAGTATGACTCTACATACGGCATATTGCCTGTTGAAGTTCAAAGTCTTAACGGTAAGCTTGTTGTTGATGGAAAAGAAACCAATGCTTATACAGAAAAAGATCCGGCTTTAATTCCCTGGGGAGAAAACAATGTAGATGTAGTTATTGAATCGACGGGAGTCTTTAATGATGGCAAAAAAGCAGCTGCCCATCTTAAGGGGGGAGCAAAAAAAGTAATTATTTCTGCTCCTTCTAAAAATCATGATCTGATGATTGTGATGGGTGTAAATCAGGAAAAATATGATCCTACCAAACATCATGTTATTTCCAATGCTTCTTGTACTACCAATTGCCTTGCTCCTATGGCCAAAGTGCTTGACCAGAATTTTGGACTGATTAGTGGTCTGATGAACACTATACACTCATACACCAATGACCAGAGAATACTAGACCTGCCGCACAAAGATTTGCGCCGCGCTCGTCCTGCTGCCCAAGCAATTATTCCTACTACGACAGGAGCAGCTAAAGCTGTAGGTGAGGTGCTACCTCACCTTAAAGGAAAACTTAATGGGATGGCTATGCGGGTGCCAACTCCTGCTGTCTCGGTAGTTGATTTGACTGTTCTTTTACGGCAAAAACCATCAGCAGAGGAAATAAATGCTGCTTTTCGGGAAGCAGCAGGCAGTTATCTAAGTGGTATTTTAACAGTTTGCGATACTCCTCTGGTATCCTTAGATTTCAAAGGGATGACGCACTCCGTAGCAGTAGATTCCCTTTCTACTGTAGGTATAGATGAGCTGGTCAAAGTTATTGGTTGGTATGATAATGAATGGGGTTATGCTTGTCGTATTGTTGATTTGGTGGAACATGTAGCTAACTAGGGTAAGTTATAAACTAACGTAATTATTCAGGTACTAACTTAATAGTTAGAGATTGAATACCACTTTACGGATAATAGCTCTAGCAACTGGTAATCGGTAACCAGTTTATGATCCCTTGTTCACTGGTTTTTAACTGGAAAATGGCTATAGCTGAATAGTTACTAAGCGTTAGCTAACGAGAATCAGCTAATGTAAACTAGTTGCTTTTGTCGGTATAAATATATAGGGAGATGAAAGTCGTGAAAATAATTGAGTGGGATAAACTTGAAATAGAGCCTACGCCTCATGGTGTTGATGTGCGTAAGCTTTATGATACAGAACACGCCCAGCTTATGCATATAACCCTGAAACATAGCAGTTTTCTATTTATATCCTTAATATGACATTTTTTTACAATTGCATTTCA
>CAZIRG010000193.1:0-3539 GCA_964541505.1 uncultured Syntrophomonadaceae bacterium
GGAAAAGGGGCATTGTCTCAGTGGGTGAAAAAACGAACTTCCTATGGGTTTATTTTCGGTTTCTTCCTCAGTCCATAGTTTTAACTGTTTATATTTTCTCATCTCATTACCCATTATATCTCCACCTTTTTATATTTCCTATGCCCGCCATTTCATATAACGTTCTGAGCGTATCTGAAGTCCAGCCGTAAGGCTGGATTTGGGCGGAGTGCCGAAGGCACAGAGCCAGATACGCTCTGTTAGGCGAAGGAGTGCTGTTTTCATTTAAGTATATTCCATAAAGTTAGTCCAATAGAGAAAAGTAAAGCTATAATGGCCAGAATAATAGGCAAAGTCCTTTCCCAGAATTTTGCTTTTTTAAGATTCTCAACATCTTTTACCAACTTTACGATAACACTTGGCTTGGCTGGTTTTGGCAGGTAGTCTATAATATCGATTTTACCTTGATATTTTCCAGAATATGGGAGTGTGGGGTATAGTACCTTAACAAATTCAAGAGTAGCATAGTGTTGTCCCCGCTTTAAATTTACAGTTTCATTAGCGGCATTAAACAAAAGACAGAATAACTTACCATTAAAACCTGGATCAACTTGAGGGCCATTAGATAATATTACCCCTTGACAAAATAAACTAACCGCTAAATCAAATCTTCCAGTTATATCTTTTGGAAGGTTAGCAATTTCCTTGCTTGATATAAGAACGTAATCACCTGGTTTCAATTCAATAAATGATTTATTTTCATCTAATACGTCTTTTTTACCATTTTGCCAATATGTATCATCTAAAGATAAGTCATAGGAGGCATAACTAACATTCTCTAAAGTCGCATTTTCTACTAACATTCTACATTTTATCATCAGCTCAATCAATTTTTTGGGAAGCACCCCCCCAATCCCTCCATATTTCCATAACTCATAAATCAATTCTGTAACATCGTCCGTAGAAACTTTACCGTCATTTTTTACAAGGTATATGTGACACTCCGGCTTTTTCCACATTTCATCTTTGCGTTCTCTATCCTCGTGTCTTTGCGTTAAGATATTGCTGTCAATTTTCTCTCCTCTTTGAGATAAACGGCTATCAAGGATACTATCTGGAGCATCTAAGAATACTATCAAAAAATTTCCAAACCTTGTCCTACTTTCATCCAGTTGTTTTGATGATTCTGGTGTCAAAATTAATACGGGTACCTTACCATCACTAAGTACTTCTTGAAAAGCTTTGATAGTAATACCATATTTCTCCCTTCGGTATTGCGACTTTATTAGTAGTTGGTTTTTATTGTTTAATTTTTCAAATTCCTCCTTACTTATATATTTATATATACTAGGTTCATCGTTAGATCGTCGTTCACGTGTAGTTACTGCTTGCACCCTCTGAAACCCCTTATACTTTTCACAAAATCTCAGAGCTATAGCTGATTTTCCAACCCCACTTGTCCCTGTAATTACAATTCCTTGATCTTCCATGGTCACACTTTCCTAAATAAATATATTTTTTCCCGTTCTAAAGATGCCCATTTTATATTGTGAGAACGCCGTATTGTTGGTAATATTCTTTCATACTCTCCTTCTTTCATCAAGTCACATTCACTCATACCATACAAAATTTTCTCAACAATGATTCTGCGATTTTCATTATTTTCAGAATCTCTACCGAAAATGGGCATAACATAACAGAGATAGCCACCCTTTTTTATTTTCCTAGAAATTATCTCACTAGATTTTTGCATATCCTTAAGATAATGGGATAATGAATCTTTACTTGCCCTTTTACTTCTAGCTCCTATCTCCAAATCTCTGTCAGCTAATTCTAATCCAAGAAAATAATAAGATAAACGTTGTGATGTAACGTAGTCTGTCATATTTGGGTAAGGAGGCGATGTCACCACTAAGTCAACCGAATCGTCCTGAATTCCCTTACAATCCCTTACATTCTCATGAAATATAGTTTGACACCGTGATAATTCCTTATATGTTTGCGCGTAACCATGTGCTGCATGTTTTACATGTTCTGATATATCTTTAATCAGTCTATCCACATGTTTTTTAAATAACTTATGAGCTTCTTTATCTTTTATCCGCTCCTTTTTCGGCAATACATTATCCGCAATACATCCCCATCCTCTATCTTGACTGCTTGAGGTTTTTAAAATAGCTGAAATGGATACTTGCATAACTGCTTTCATCACTTTATCCGTGCAATTTGCTTGCTTAATAAAAAGAAAAGAGAGTTGATTTAAGGTTTTTTCAGAATACCATGGTTTTAATTTATCAATTAATATATGTCTGGGTACATTTTCAATATAATCATTGTTGGGGGTGAATTCTTTAAGTAATTTCTCAATATTCTCTAACAGTAATTCGTAATTTATTTTTGGATCAAATAAAATAAATAATGACTGCATATATTCTACAGCTACTCTACAAATTTCTGTTGCTAATGGCCTCCGATTAAGTAAAAGGGCCTGGAAATAAGTAGTTCCTATTCCAGCAAATGGGTCGTAAACTATAGCATTTGGTAAAGTTAGGGTCTCAATTAGTGTAAAGGGTATCTCAGGGATAAATGTAGCTGGGAACCAGTGATGCTTTCTGCAATCAAAAGGGTAAACCTCATATGGGGAGAAAATTCTTCTTTGATAAAAATTCCAGTCTATATTTCTTAAGATAGCCTTTGCTGTATCAACATTCCTTACTGCCGGGTCTTCGATCATTTTACTTATATTCATTGATCTCACCGTAAAGTTCAATTTCTTGGATATTCTGATCTTCCAAAATATCGGACAAGTAGTTATATATTTCCTGGTGTATTTTATGCATAGTATCTGTGGGAATATTCTTTATCTTATACATGCTTAAATCAATATTTTTAAAAAACACTCCAAGAAGAAGACGATTGGAAGACGCGCCGATTTTGACGACTGTGTTATCATCAGTTTGAATACAAACTTGCCTTTCTGTTTTATTTACATCGATTATCGGGTGTATCGCTATCATAGCAGATTTGAAACGAGAAGAACTCATTGATCGCACTTTGTTACTTAATTCTTTTTCTATCTCTGTTCTTTTTCTTATATCATTAAAGATCTCATATTTACCAATTTTTGTAGTGGAAAAAATCCCTATGCAACCGTACAAATATCCTTTTAGGAGCCTCGAAATAATTATGGATGCTTCAGATGACACTTTAGACAATTTCTCAAGAAACTCATAGTCAACATCACACCACCTGAAGGGATATATTTCTTTTGATTTAGCAATTTCTATGGCTTCGCTAAGCATGCATTTTGCAGAAAATTCCTCAGGGTTTAGAAGCAAAAGCGTGTATAGTCTTTTACGTACATTGTGCCATTCTCTAATGAGATGGATGGCTTCTTTTCTTACAACCAATTTATCCTTTTCTGAGTAAAGAGATCTAGCTAATCTTAGTGGAGTCTCACCAGATTTTACTAAACCAATATGGTAGGCAAGTCTGAAGACGTTATCTATATTATCTAAATCCATAGTGGCGTTTATCAAAGGCCCGAATCTTCCTCCTCC
>CAZIRG010000194.1:0-3538 GCA_964541505.1 uncultured Syntrophomonadaceae bacterium
CCGCGTAATTACTGTAAATTGTAAACTGTAAAGTTGTATACAATTTCTAACTATTACGTTAGTGCCTGAATAGTTACCAATAAACTTAATATTGTTTTATTACAAAATGAGCTTACCAGTATCAAGCCTTACAACTTTTTACCCAGTAATGTTTCGATCTATAATCAACTGCTTAAGGAGTAGTCGCGTAAAGTGGGGATATTATGCAAAATAGGATTATTATTTGCTGAATAAGATGACCATTTATTTTTATAATAAGGCAACTAATTATAAAAAATAGGGAGTGAGCCAATACATGATAGAAGAAATTTTTCCTAATTTTTACAAGGTAGAAGTCCCTCTTCCGAAGAATCCCTTAAAAGCCACTAATTCATATGTACTCAAAACATCAGTGCGGAATTTAATTATTGACACAGGTATGAACAGGAAAGAATGCTTGACTGTGTTACGTTCTGCTTTAACAGAATTAGCTGTGGATCTTAAAAAAACAGACTTTTTCATTACGCATTTGCATGCAGATCACGTTGGGCTTGTTTTACAACTTGCGCTGCCGGATGCCAAAATATATTTTAGTCAGCCAGATGCAGATATTTTGAACTATAGTGGTTTGTGGGACGAGCAATACAAGTTAGCATGCTTAAACGGTTTTCCTGAGAACGAGTTGCGAAGTGCCATTGAAAAACATCCTGGCTACAAGTATAGCCCTGTGGGGCAAGTAGATTTTACAATTGTAAAAGAAGGCGATAGCATAAGAAGTGGCGATTATCTTTTCCAGTGTATTGAAACTCCTGGTCATACCCCGGGACATCTTTGTCTTTATGACGTCGCAAAAAAGATTTTTTTATCTGGAGATCATATACTTGCTGATATTACCCCTAATATTTCCTCGTGGTCAGAAAGAAGAAACCCTTTGAAAGAATACCTGGAAAGCTTAGAAAAAATCTATGCTCTTGATATCGATTTGGTATTGCCTGGACACAGAAGTATTATCAAAAACTGTAAGCAAAGAATTCAGGAACTTAAAAAACATCACCGAGAAAGACTGGCAGAAATTCTTTCTATTGTAGATAAGAGCGGTAAAAGTGCCTTTCAGATAGCATCAGAAATGAGTTGGGATATAGTTTCTGATTCTTGGAACTCATTTCCTGTTTCACAAAAATGGTTTGCTACCGGAGAAGCTATTGCACATTTAAAATATCTTGTAGAAAAAAGGATGATACACAGAGAAATACAATCGGATAAAATAATCTTTCTGCCTTTTCTAAAGTAATAGCGATCTAGGCAAGTTAGGGCAGGATGTTTTTAAAAAAAAATTTTACTGGATTTGGGAGGAGTGATTTCTTTAAACTTTTTTGAGTCAAAATTTTTTCAAATTGAAGCCGTGACACAATAAAAAGGGGTTTAATTTTGTATTGATTTTTAACTTTAACTTTCTAAATTGCGAGTTAAAGTTTATTTTCTTTGCTATTGAAAAAATAAACTAATAAGGATAGAATAATTGTCGAGAGTTAAGAGTCAAAAGTTAGGAATATATTTCTTTTTAAAAATAGATATGCTCCACCTTGTAAGGAACATACGATAGAAAGGGGAGACACCTCCCCTTAAAAGGAGATGTCTCCCCTTTCAACTAAAGGAGTGAAAAATTTGAAGTCTGCAGGTTTATGTATAGGTGCGTCCAGCGTTAGTTTGGTGCTATTGGAAAAAGCAAGTATTGGTCTAAAGGTTATAAAAACAACATCAGTGCTGCATGAAGGCAACCCCCACAGTGTAGTTTTGAAGATGTTGACAAAAGAGTTTTTAGAATCAGTAGATTATTTAGCTGTAACCGGTAGAAAATTTAAAAACATGCTGGCTCTTTCTTCTGTTTCTGAGGCGGAGGCAGTGGAATACAGTTGTTTATTTCTAAAGCGCAGAAATCAGAAGTTATCTAGTACGGTAGTGAGTGCCGGTGGAGAAACTTTTATGGTTTATCAGCTTGATGATAAAGGTAGCGTTATAGATGTTTATACCGGTAATAAATGTGCTTCAGGCACTGGTGAATTTTTTCTGCAACAACTGAAAAGATTAGACTTAACTCTTGACGAAGCTATACGTCGGGCTGATGTAGAAAATCCTTTTAAAGTATCCGGGAGATGCTCGGTTTTTTGCAAGAGTGACTGCACTCATGCTCTCAACAAAGGTGCTCCGAAAGAAAGTATCGTTGGTGGGCTTTGTGAAATGATGGCAGCTAAAATCTTGGAATTATTAAAGAAAACAGAAAACAAACAAGTTTTGCTTGTGGGAGGTATTTCTAAAAATAAGGTGATTGTAGATTTTCTGCGCAAACAAATTCCTAATTTGCAGATCTCGAAATATGCAGAAGCTTTTGAAGCCTTAGGAGCTGCTTTGTGGGCATTGGAACATAAGAAAAAACCTACTGCTGATTTTGCGACACAGCTTTTGAGAAAGCAACCAGCTACTTTTTCTTATCTTTCCCCTTTAAGAGAGCACCTTTCTCGTGTTACCTTTAGAGAAGTCCAGCGAGAAGAGGCACAACCAGGAGATATTTGTATTCTTGGTTTAGACGTAGGTTCGACAACAACTAAGGCGGTTTTGATTAGAGAAAAAGACCAAGCTGTGCTGGCGGGATGCTATCTTCGCACCAGTGGAGATCCAGTGGCTGCTTCCAGAGAATGTTATCGTCTTCTCTCAGAGCAGGTAGAGGGGAAAGATATAAAAATAATTGGTTTAGGGGTAACCGGCTCGGGTCGCCAGATTGCCGGTCTACACGCTCTTAGCCCTGCTGTTATTAACGAAATCATAGCGCATGCGACAGCAGCGGCCTATTTTGATCCGACAGTAGATACAATTTTTGAAATTGGAGGGCAAGATGCCAAGTATACTTATTTAACAGGTGGAGTTCCTTCTGACTATGCTATGAATGAAGCCTGCTCAGCCGGGACAGGCTCTTTTTTGGAAGAATCAGCCAAGGAATCGCTTGATGTTGATGTGGAAGCGATTGGTGAGATAGCGCTGAACAGTTCTAAGGCACCTAATTTTAATGACCAGTGTGCTGCTTTTATTAATACCGATATTAAGACAGCTATTCAAGAAGGAATTGGCGAAGCAGAGATTTTAGCCGGGCTTGTTTACTCAATTTGTCTGAATTATATCAATAGGGTTAAAGGCAACCGGGCGATAGGCGAAAAAATTTTTATGCAGGGAGGTGTTTGCTACAATCGAGCAGTTCCTGTAGCAATGGCAGCATTAACAGGAAAGAAAATTATTGTTCCGCCTGATCCTGGTTTGATGGGTTCTTTCGGCGTCGCCTTGGAAGTTAAAAAGAGATTGGATTTGGAACTTTTAAAACCAATGTCTTTTGATTTAAAAGAACTGGCTGTACGTGAAGTAGTGTATAAGAAATCTTTTCAATGTGCTGGTGGCAAAGAAAAGTGTGACCGTAAGTGTAGTATCAGCAGAATAGTTATTGAGAATCGCACCTATCCGTTTGGTGGTGCTTGCAATAAATATATAAACACTCTTTATGAAGACAAAGAAG
>CAZIRG010000195.1:0-3537 GCA_964541505.1 uncultured Syntrophomonadaceae bacterium
AGTTTGGTCATAGAGGTATAAATCAACCTGTAAAAGACTTTAAAACCGGTAGGGTTTTTATTTCCACGCAAAATCATGGCTTTGCAGTTGATGAGGAAAGCCTGGCTGCTACGGGTTTAGTAGTGACTCAGCTAAATTTAAATGATCGCACTATAGAGGGTTTGGAACATAAAGAAATTCCTGTCAAAACAGTGCAGTATCATCCCGAGGCCGGACCTGGGCCCTATGATACTTATTTCTTTTTTGACGATTTAATGGAGGACATAAAAAATGCCGAAAAGAACTGACATAGAAACTATTATGGTTATTGGTTCAGGTCCCATTATTATTGGTCAGGCCTGTGAATTTGATTATTCTGGCACTCAAGCCTGCACTGCTTTGCGGGAAGAGGGTTACAAGGTTATTTTGGTTAATTCCAATCCGGCAACAATTATGACTGATCCAGAAATTGCCGACAAAACATACATCGAACCACTTACTCCCAAAATTATTGAGAAGATAATTAGCAAAGAAAGACCGGATGCTTTGATTCCTACTCTAGGCGCCCAGACAGGACTAAATATTGCGGCTGCCTTGGCGGAGAGAGGTGTCTTGGAGAAATACGGAGTAGAACTTATCGGGGCTAAATTTAAAGCAATTCAAAAAGCTGAAGACCGAACATTATTTAAGGAAGCAGTAGAAAAAATTGGTTTGAGAGTGCCGGCAAGTAAAGCTGTATATTCAGTGAGTGAAGCTGTCCAAGTAGCTGCCGAAATCGGCTACCCGGTTGTGGTCAGACCGGCTTATACCCTGGGAGGAGCAGGCGGCGGCATAGCTTATAATCATGAAGAATTAGAAGAAATTGTATCTTTAGGCGTAGCTTTCAGCCGTATTGGTCAAGTTTTGATAGAACAGTCAGTTATTGGCTGGAAAGAGTTTGAGCTGGAAGTAATGCGAGATGTAGCTGATAATGTGGTTATTATTTGTTCCATAGAAAACTTAGACCCTATGGGTATCCACACAGGAGACAGCATTACCTGTGCTCCTACCCAGACCTTGACTGACAGGGAGTACCAGGAGATGAGAGAAGCAGCTATAAAAATTATTCGTGAAATCGGCGTTGAAACCGGGGGCTCAAACATTCAGTTTGCAGTAAACCCTGTTAATGGAGAAATGCTTGTTATTGAGATGAATCCCCGGGTGAGCAGAAGTTCGGCTCTAGCTTCTAAAGCTACCGGCTTTCCGATCGCTAAGATTGCTACTAAATTAGCTGTTGGATTAACGCTTGACGAAATACCAAATGATATAACCGGCGAAACACCGGCCTCCTTTGAGCCGACCATAGATTATGTTGTCGTTAAAATCCCTCGTTGGCCTTTTGAGAAGTTTGCGGTAGCTAACAAGTTTTTAACAACCCAAATGAAATCAGTTGGGGAAGCGATGGCTTTTGGACGAAATTTTGAAGAAGCTTTGTTAAAAGCAATTCGCTCCCTGGAAATTGGTAGATATGGTTTGTTAGATAAGAGGATAAGTAAGCTTACCCTAGAAGAATTAAAAAATGAGTTAAAATTACCACTGCATGAAAAAATTTTCCTGGTAGCCGAAGCCCTGCGCAGGGGGATGGAAATGGCAGAACTAAACCAACTGACCAAAATTGATACTTGGTTTCTTGCCAAGATCAAGAATATTGTTACTATGGAAAGAAAAATTGTTGAGTATGACCTGGCTACGTTACCGGTTGATTTATTACGTGAAGCTAAGAAAATAGGTTTTGCCGACCGAGAAATTGCTGCTTTACTACATACAGATGAAGCTGCGGTTAGAAGCAAAAGGACAGCAGCAGAAATAAAGCCTGTCTATAAGCTTGTTGATACTTGTGCGGCTGAATTTGAAGCAAAAACGCCTTACTATTATTCTACCTATGAAGAAGAAGACGAAGCAGCGATAACTACCAAAAAGAAGGTTTTGATAATTGGCGGCGGGCCTAACAGAATTGGTCAGGGGATAGAATTTGATTATTGTTGTGTGCATGCTGCTTTTGCTTTAAAAGAAGAGGGTTACGAAAGCATTATGGTAAATTGTAATCCGGAGACAGTAAGTACCGATTATGATACTTCTGATAAACTATATTTTGAACCGCTTACCTTTGAAGATGTTTTAAGTATTATTGAGAAAGAAAAACCAGACGGGGTAATAGTACAGTTTGGCGGGCAAACACCTTTGAATTTAGCGGTTGCTTTGGAAAAGGCTGGGGCAAAAATAATTGGTACTTCCCCTGACTCTATTGATATTGCCGAAGACAGGAAAAGATTTGGCAAGCTGTTGAACAAATTGAATATATACCAGGCAGATAATGGGACAGCTTTTTCTATTACCGAGGCTTTAAAAATAGCTGAAGAAATCGGTTATCCTGTGTTGGTCAGACCATCTTATGTGCTCGGTGGTAGGGCCATGGAAATAGTTTATGATGAAAAAGACTTGAAGAGGTATATGACAGAAGCTATAGATGTATCGCCTGAGAAACCTATTTTGGTGGATAAATTTTTAGAAGATGCTGTAGAAGTAGAAGTTGATGTAATTTTTGATGGGGAAGATTTTTTTGTGGGCGGTATTATGGAACATATTGAAAGAGCTGGTGTACACTCGGGGGATAGTGCCTGCACTTTACCGCCACAAAATTTGAGCGATGAAATAATGGCTACCATACGAGAGTATTCTTTTAGAATTGCCAAAGAACTTAATGTCAGAGGATTGATGAATATTCAATTTGCTGTTAAAGACAAAGTTTATGTTTTAGAAGTAAACCCGAGGGCTTCAAGAACTGTCCCCTATCTAGGTAAAGCAACAGGAGTGCCCCTAGCGAAGATAGCTACTAAGGTGATGCTTGGTAAAACTTTAAAAAGTCTGCAAGTAGGCGCAGAAAGAAAACTGGACTATGTAGCAGTAAAAGAAGCAGTATTTCCTTTTTCTAAGTTTCCCGAGGTTGATCCTGTTCTTAGCCCAGAGATGAAAGCAACTGGTGAAGTGATGGGTATTGATTTAAACTTCGGCTTAGCTTTTTATAAGGCGCAGCTGGCAGCAGGTGTAACTGTTCCGACTGCAGGCAATGTTTTATTTACAGTTGCAGACAAAGATAAACCTTTAGCTGTGCATATAGCTAGGCAATGCCAGCAACTAGGCTTTACGATTCTTGCCACCTCCGGCACATATTTTTACCTTTCCAGTCATGGCATTAAGTGTAAAAAAGTGGCCAAAATTTATGAGGAACGACCACATCTGGTGGACTATATAAAAAATAACGAAATAAGCTTTATTGTTAACACCCCGATAGGGAAGAAAGCAAAGCATGACGATAGCTATATCCGCAAAGCAGTTATTCAATATAGAGTGCCTTATTTCACTACTATCTCAGGCGCAGAGGCCTTTGTAGCCGGTATGGAGTCAGTCAAAAAACAGAAGATGTTTTTTGGAGATATCCAGTCATATCATGGTAGAAAGGTAAGAGGTTAAGAGGTTAAAAGGTTAAGAGGTTAAGAGGTCAAGAGGTCAAAAATCTTC
>CAZIRG010000196.1:0-3527 GCA_964541505.1 uncultured Syntrophomonadaceae bacterium
ATTATAGAATTCTTCGCTTGCAAAAATCGCACATCCTACTGTCGATACATCAATTTGGCCATATCCTTTTTTAGATATAGTATAGTTTTTAGTTAGTGCTCTGGTTAATTCTAATGGAGGCATGACAACGCTCACTTTCCTTACAAAATTATCTTCAGTTTTATCAAGCGGCATTATTTCTACTATCTCCACTTCTTCACCTTCTAATTTCAAACTAAGGTTATTACATATATCGCCCTGCCATTTATATGGTATATTTACTTCCATGATAATTTTTGTAGGACCGCTGAGTGTCGCACTAACAATTCGTGGCGAACGATCCACATCATCAACATTGTAGCTTATTCTTCTCACTCCTTGCCTTAAAAATATTTCTATATTATCCTCTGCATCAGCCCTTATAACTCTGATAAATCTACTCTCTTCGATGTCTTTTGCCGCCCAATCGTTCCCATCCAAACTTCTCCTTACTATAAAACCTATTTTCTCTATTTCGCTCATGTCTTCTAACGTAATGTTGGCTATTTTGCCGTATTCATCCTCGTCAGTAAAGTTGAAACTTGTTCCTTCTTGATCCTCCTTCCATAGCCATAAATTCCACCCCTCATAATCATTATCATATCTGTCATAGTGAATGGTTAAATGTATATGCTTGTGTGCCTGCCTCATTGTCAAGCCCTCCGGCGGCTCATGTGAAAATTTCTCTTGCCCTGAATTCACCCATATTTCAGCAAATCCATCCTTAATTTCAATAAATCTATCTACATCTACATCCTTTTCCCAAGCATCAGTTCTGACTATAAACCCAACTTTATTTATATCGCCTTGTAGCTCTATCATCGCATACACGCCGAACTCGTCTTCTTCTGTAAAGTGAAATACTTCTCCCTCACGTCCATATTCCCAAATCCAAAGATTCCACTTTTCGTAATCAGCGCCCGGTCTGTTATAATAAATAATAATCATTGTGGTCGATTCGGCATAACCTTCTTGTCTTGGCAATAATCCCACCAATAAACATGCCAACAAAATACCTGTCACCAACATAGCTAAACTCTTTCTGACTCTCATTTTTTCCTTTCCTGCTCTTCAGCAATTTAGCTAACGATTATACTTTAAAACCAAGCCAGACAGCTTCTCTTCACTCTCACTTGTAATCTCCTGTCTTCTATATCTCCATCTCCAGTTGTCACCAACTGTTCCCGGGTAATTCATCCTCCCTTCATTATCAAGACATAAAATATCTTGTAGTGGAACTATTACCACGCTCGCATTTGTTCTATATAATATCTCAATAATTTTCCAACACGCTTCTGCTTCCGTCATCTCTTCTTTAATACCATGATACCTTGCTAATACTTTAAATGTTTTTTTGTCTTTTGCTTTTTTTATTGCTCTATACCAAGCAATCAAAGTATCATTGTCATGTGTACCCGTATACGCTACGCAATGTTTTTCGTAACCATCCGGTCTCTCTCTTTTAGGCGTTTTTTTATCAAATGAAAATTGCAATATTTTCATGCCAGGAAACCCAAATTTATTTTTCATCTTGGTAACCTCAGGTGTTATAAATCCTAAATCCTCTACAATGACAGATAATTCACCTAAATGCTTTTTTAGGGCCGAAAATAATTCATAACCTGGCGCTTTAATCCATTTACCCTTAATAGCCGTTTTTTCTGAGGCATCAACTTCCCAGTATGCTTCAAACCCTCTAAAATGGTCTATGCGAACAATATCGACTTGCTTAAACAGGTTTTCAAAGCGATTTCGCCACCATAAAAAATTATCTTCCTGCATACGTTTCCAGTTAAAATGCGGGCTGCCCCAAAGTTGTCCTGTTTTAGTAAAATAGTCCGGTGGCACTCCAGCCACTTTTCTAGGATTACCTGCCTGATCTAAAGCAAAGATTTCAGGATACACCCACGCATCGCTACTATCGTAGGCCACAAAAATAGGTAAATCTCCTATTATTTTGATGCCTTGATTGTTTGCATAATCCTTCAAATCGCCCCACTGCTTTGAAAAAATATATTGTAGAAACTCTTGGTAACGTATTTTTTCTGCTAATTTATGGCGATATCTTTCTAGCGCCTCTTTTTCTCTGAAGGCGATATCCTGATCCCAGTAGTTCCATGCTTTCTGATGGAAATGTTCTTTAACTGCCATATAAAAACAAAAATCTGCGAGCCAGTACTCATTTTCTTTCTTAAACTTTCTATAGGCATCACCTTCTGCCGAGGCATCAAAACAATTAAATGCTTTTAAAAAAAGCTCGTTTTTAAATTTAATTACCCTGGGGAATTCAACTTTTGTTGCATCAAAGTCCGGTAAATTAGAAATTTCTTCCTCTTTTAGCAGACCATCTTGCATTAGCCTATCTATGCTAATTAACAAAGTGTTCCCCGCAAAAGCAGAAAAACATTGATAAGGAGAATCTCCATATCCAGGAGGATTCAAGGGCAAGATTTGCCATAGTTTTTGGTTTGTCCTCTTTAAAAAATCAATAAATTTATAGGCATCACCTCCCAAATCACCAATCCCGTATTTAGAAGGTAACGATGTGGGATGCAAAATCACTCCACATGTTCTCGTAAACTTCATTTATTTCATCCTCTTCCGCTGCCAGTGTGACCCTGCAAATTAAAGCAGCTATTTTTTGTATAATAGTTCATAATAATCTTTAACCATTCTATCTGTCGCCAAGAATGTGCTTGTTGAACGTATACTCTCTTGCATCATTTTACGCCATTTTGGCTTGTTGTCTTCATAGTATCTTGGAATCACTTTGAATAACAACGTTTCATAAAGTGCTTTCGCATCTTTTTTGTCTTGTTCTTCAATATTTTCTAAAACTTCTTCATCACCAATAGCCCAGCCATTAATGCTATCTTTACATACTTCTGGCCACCATCCATCAAGTATGGAACAGTTAAGAACACCATTCATCGCCGCTTTCATGCCAGATGTACCGCTCGCTTCATTGGGTCGTCTTGGATTATTAAGCCATACGTCACAGCCCCTAGTAAGCATTTTTCCTATTTCCATGTCATAATTTTCTATAAAGACGACACTGTTAGGATATTTTTTTGACATTTCAAATAGATTTAATAATACTTTCTTACCTCCGTTGTCCATTGGATGAGCTTTGCCTGAAAAAATAATTTGAACTTTGCCCTTTTTTAGAAGCTCTTCAAATTGTTCTTCGTATTTAAATATTAAATCGCTTCTTTTATAGGTAGCAGCTCTTCTTGCAAATCCAATTAATAATACTTCTGGGTTTAATTTTACTTTGTTTTTATCTTCAACGAAGCTTATAAGCTCTCTTTTTATTTCTACATGAGCGTCCCACAGTTTATTTAAGTCGGTAACATTACCTGCTATTCTATCGTCAACCCAAGTCCCTTTGTGAATGGCGTTTGTAATTCCAATAATCTCTGGCTTGTTTTTAATATTACGCCACATCTTATGCGCTGTTTCGTTATGCAAAGCTGCTACAGCATTAGCTTTTCTTGCTAGTCTGAATG
>CAZIRG010000197.1:0-3519 GCA_964541505.1 uncultured Syntrophomonadaceae bacterium
TTGCCTGAAGAAGTTGCCTTTAAGATTCTTTCTCCGACTTCTTTGCTTATTTTCACCTTCTCATCTCCTCGCTGAACATATAATACAACTTCATGTTGACTAAACACGCCAAATTACCGCTCACACCCGCCTTCTCCTCCCAGGGCGAGCCATACTGCCAGTTTGGCTCTCGCTTTCGCTACGGCGAAAGACACTTAAATGTAAAAGTTGCTCGTCAACGACAAGGGTAGCCCCAGTTATTCCTAGACCATGTAAACGAAAATCAGTACCTATATCTACAGATGAATATATTTCAACTTCGGCTTCACACACAGCCTGTAATATTTTCTGCATACTCGGCAGCTGCTGAGACTTTTTCTGTTTTCTTAACTCCATTGCTTCCAAAGCATAGCTTTTGAGCAATTTGCCCCATATCTTTTGCAGAGTTGCCGGGCGGTCAAAAAGATCTAGGCAGGAAATGAGATATAGAACTATTATCAGGCCAGAAGCTGAGAATGATTTACAGGAAGCTGCAATTATGATCGGGTGATTACTCTCTAGTTTATGAAAGCAATCTTGGGAGTGGAAATAAAAAAGACAAATTGAAGCATTGCACTACTATATTTTCTCCCACAATCCTTTTTCTATAATGAAAAACTTTCCATCCTCAGCGAGGATACTCCCTGGTTCCCAGCAAATTTTTGCTTCAGAAAGAGTTTTCCCAAAACTCGCTGTTTTAGGTTCTGTAACCCTGCCGACTAATGGCTCTACCCTGCCCTGAGAAACAATGCTAACAGCATTATTAGAGGCAAGAGTGTGAGACAACAACTGCTTTCCTTTAGGCACCAATATTACAGGTCTTTCTCCTGTACGTTCCCAGGCACGAGAGAAACATTTATCATTTCCACATTGTAATTTCGACAGTTTTTCAAGTTTCAACCGCCCCCAGCCGTAACCACGTTCACCACCAATTCGCAACCTCTGAAGAGCTTTTTGCCAGGGAAGCCGGCAGTCTTCTCTTTGAAAAATATAACCCACTAGGTACACAGGTTGATTACCACGGGTACGGGGAGTGATAAATTCAGTCTCATGTAAACTGGCCTCTTCCGCCCCCTGAACAGCAAGTGCTGTGCTGAGGTAACTACCTAAAAATAGCCAGGCAAACTTGGTCTTCTCTTCCCATGGCCATACCGGAACATGCTCCGATGGCTGGGACTGCTTGGAATATACAGCGGGATAAAAGTAGGTAAAAGCCAACTGTTCATCCACAGCCCTGCCAACAGTGATATAGTCTCCTCCAGTATCACGCGTTAACCTTTCGGTTAGAGCACCCCATAAATTTCTTCCGGTAACATAATCACGTGTTCCTTGCAGGTTCCCAACTTTTCGCCAGCCAATATGCAGCGGGGCAAGCAGCTGCAAAGTTATTTCGTAACAAAGCCATTGCATGATTTTACCTCCGTGCTTTTGCGCCATAACGGGCATAAATTAAAGTTTGTTCCCAGAGCTGCTTGACCATTAGTAATCTATCTAAATCATGGCAAACATGGCTGGTCAAATACTCCAGATAGGCTTGAGAGTCTGCCGTGTCAGTAATAACGTTCATCCCCAGCCCCTCCGTTAAAAGCGCAAACAGATTTTTTTGTATTTCTTTTGCTATCTGCTTATCGCTATGAGCACAAAGAAAAAGTACAGCCGCATAGATACCGTTTTCTTGTAACACTCCCAAAGTTTTGGTTACTAAGTTTTCTGTCTTCTTGTTTTTTGTATCTATATTTGCTGTGTTTTTAATGATCTGCTGGGCTGCTTTTGCAGCATGCCAGTCAAGATTTTTAAACCCCATGAACTACACCTCCGCTTTTAGTAATCTACACTATCAATCAACACCATGAAATACTAAACAACGAAGTCGCCCAAAGCCACGTGTGTTCATGCCACCCACACCCAAATATTCAGCTAGTTTCAAGCCAGACTTGACAACATCCAACGGTCTTCCCCAATTTTCTCCCAACAGTTCCCCGGCATTTTCCTGATAACTCTTTTCTCTTTTGTCCTGGTCGCTATCAGAAGCAATATTATTTTTGCTACTATCTGCTTTCACTTTACATTTGCGATTGGTTTCCGGGAAATTATCTCGCCGGTAGTCATCTTCAATTATATCGCTCCACAACCAGGTGGCACGAGGGATTGCTTCGTAGGTAAAAAGGGCACCTTCTTCCGCTGCTCCAGTCTCCGGATCAATACTTACCGAAGTCCGCACCTCCAGATTGCTGTTAACGACAGCAGAGAAAAACTTTGGTGTAACCAGCACCAGGCGGTTTTGTACGGCCTCCCATTCTGGTAAACTGCTGATACCCGACGGTGGAGTTACTTCTAGCCCGTTAACAGCTTCCAGTAACAACCAACCCAGGTTAAGTTGCTGTTTGGCTTGCTGCTCTTTCTGCCGCAAACTTGTTATCACTACCCCGGTATCATCAGGCTCAACCTCTTTTTCCCCTGGTTTTGGCAGTTGATAACTACCCTCACCCCAGGCATCACACAATTGTTCAGTTGTAGTTACCCAAACAGGGCCATTCACTGAACTTACAGGAAAAAACAGTAGACGAGCGTCTCCAATACTTACCGTTCCGGCTTGTCCACCACCCTTGTCAGTAGCCGTGCCAAAAGTATAAATGATTGGGCATCTTTGCTTATCTTCCTGCTTTAGGTTTTTATGTTGCCCGGCAGCATCCGGTTTACCATAACGCAAAGCAGCATAACTACGTGCCATACCTGTCAAGCTGGTACCCGGGATTTTAGGCAGGTCAGTACCTGGTTCACGCACAATGGTCATATCAACCCCTCCCAACCGGTAGCCACCCGTACCGATATGCACCGGGTCAAGGGTCATAAAAAGAGAACTAACCAGTTTATAAGGCTTCTTTGAATTCCTCTCCATTAACTATCCACCTCCAGAAAATTGTTTTTACTTACGTTTGAGAATAGCCATAAATAATTCCAAGATATCGACTAACTTCCCACTTGCCGCCATTTTACATAATCTGCTAAACTCTGTCTCTTCCGGGTACTTCCTTTCTCTCCAATAAACGTTGTTAAGCATATCCTTGACAAACTGCTCCAACACTTCTTGTTCTTTTTCGCCAGACCATTCGCTTCTTTTTCTCTCCACAAGTTCCACCAGGTGTTTGATTTGTGACCTGCTCAAACCGCAAGCAAGTAAGTGCCAAAAAAATTCAAAATCATCAAGTTCTTCCAGATAATAGGGACGTGCGGATTTAATATTTCCACATCGCCTGCCCTCAGCATAGCTGATTTCAAAACGACGGGCGGCTGTATCTAAAAATTCAAAATCAAAACGAGAAGGAGTTAAACAAACCACGTCGCCTTTCTGTAAACCATCAATATGTACCCATATATTCTCATTTTTATTTTTATCCTTGAGTTTAAATTGTCGCTTTCGTGATGATACTTCCAATCCGTTTTTATCCTCTTTCACCTTCCAGTAAGGGTACCAGCAATCTTGCGTTTCCTCATCACCCA
>CAZIRG010000198.1:0-3496 GCA_964541505.1 uncultured Syntrophomonadaceae bacterium
GGGATTCAACATATTTTTGTACTTTAAGTACAGATTTGTCGGCAAGATATCTAACTCCATGCCAATTTTTTCACCATCTATAAAATAGGGCGTTATAAAATCATAAACTTCCTTAAGGCTATGTAGAGGCTTAATATTTTGTAATGAGCTTTCCATCTCTGCTCTGCGTAAACTTTTTTTAACGAAAAGATAAGGTTCACCTTCTTCCGGAACAAAAAGATGAGCGTTTTGACCAGTTCCCGAAAAATAAAAGAGACCAGCCCTTTGGACAATCAAAGCAGCCTTAATGTTATTTTCTTTTAGGCTAATCTGCAACTTATGAATCCTTCGGTAAATCTCCTCTTGTGGAGTTTGACGATAATTAATGTTATTCATATTACCCTCCTTAAAAATTAGATAAATAGCTCTACGGTCACCCAATCATTTTCTGATGTAAGTAATTGTATGATGCGTTAGAAGTTTGCCTGCCATTGCGACTGTGATAAAGATTGAACCAGTAACAATACATCCGGGTCTTTCAAGGTCTTTCTGAAATGGCACTATCAGGGTATATTCTTCCTTGTCACTATAAGCTAAAGACCGGTCGGTATTATACTGGTCAAAAAAAAGAAAGTCGTTACCTACAAACTTTTAATTGGGCAATATACTCTTTTAATTGGGCAATTGTTAATTTCCAATATTTTGGGTCCCTCGTTGCAGCATAAAATGCCGCTGCACCATTTAGTGAGATTACAATAAAATTAGAAACTTGGTCAAGATCTAAACCAGGTTTTAACATACCCCTTTCTCCGGCCTCTTGCAGCCAACCCCTCAGTAGTTCGGCAAATTTTAGAAATCCATCTAGTATCCGGTCTTTCATCGCTTGAGATTGACCGGATTGACCGGAAAGCTCAACCAGCATATTCAGGAAAAAGCAACCACCTTTGAAGGTGTCCTCGCCAATGTAGTGACGCATGTCATTTTCTACTATCTTCTCCAATCTGCCCAGAGGATCCAATGTGTCTTTAACTTCCCTGAATACGATATCCCGCCATATACCGGTGGCTTCCTCATATGCTACCCACCAGATTTCCTCTTTGCTTTTGAAGTGAGCATAAATACCACCTTTTGTCAGTCCTGTCGCTTTCTGAATATCGTTGATCGAGGTGTTGAAAAACCCCGTGACGGAAAACAAATGCGTGGAAGTTTCAATGATGCGACTGCGTGTATGTTCACCTCTAGTTTTCACATATGTTCACCCCTAGTTTTCATATTAATAAAATACCGACCAGTTGTTATTTATTTTATCCTATGTTATATTTTTTGTCAAGCAATTTTCCATATAAAGTTTGCGCTCTCTGGAAACGAGGTTATGCTTCCCGAAGCCGACCTGGAGATGAAGGTGGCAGAGCGGGAAGGTTTTGCCCGGGAGATTGTTTCCAAGGTGCAGACTAGGCGAAAAAATGCCGGGTTGGAGTTGACTGACCGTATTATCCTGGAGTATCAGGCGAGGGAAGAGGTTGCCGTTGCCATGGAGGTTTTCACAGGGCACATCAACGAAAAGGTTCTTGTTGATAAGTTTGAACGCCTGGAGGGCACAGGGGAAGAATTGGAACAAAAACAAAATTAAACATATACAAAAGACTGTGGTGTGAAGTTAATCCCAAAATCAGCAAGTGTGAGCGGCTTTTTATACTTTTTAACCTTACCTAGTTGATATGCTACTGCTTTGTCTTCATTATAAGACGTGATCTCTCTCTTCGACACTTGAAGATGATTTAGTTTGTTCTGTTATCTTCTGCTGTAACCAAAGATTAACCAAAGTTTCTACTTTTATGCCGCGTTGATTTGCTTGTTTCTCCACCGAAAAAAGCAAATCTAATTCAATCGGAATAGCACATAATATTTTAAACTCAACATCAGGCGAGTCAGTATCAAAATCAGTAAAGTCATGCGTATCCCAGAAGTTTCCCATCTTTTCTAGCGTGTCTGCTTTTGAAATACTGCTTAATTTACTTTCGTCCATACGATTTTCTCTCCTTTTTGCTCATGTCACGAGCACTTATACTCGCCGAGGTCATAGATTCGCATTTCTTATTGCCTGAATTTTAACGCTGTGCAACTAATAAAATATCATCCGTGTTCATCCAGGGGGCTCTCCAAGCCCCGTTAACTATTAACTATTAACTGATAACTGATAACTGGTAAAATGTAAGTTAGTGGTCTTCGACAATATAGTTGCATTAAAATACGATTATATTGCCTCACCGAGTATAAACCGTCCCCCTTGTCACTCCTCTGTTACTCTCGTAATCAAGAAACAACCGCAGACAGCCCTAGTTCTTCACTTTTATCAAGTAAAAGTGCCGAAATATATTCAATATCGCTTATATCCTGCGCATACCACCTGCGCCGTATGGTAGTAATTGTATACGCTACTGCTCCAATTATTAGTCCTATAACTGTTGTACTAAAAGCAATAATCAAACTTTGGGCAAGTACTGCAATATTGCCTTCGATAAGACCTACAAGCCCTGGTCCTAAAGGAATCAATGTGCCCATCAACCCCAACATGGGTGCAATTTGTGCCACTATCCTGGTTGGTTCTAATTTCTTCAAAACACGTAATTCATAGTCCTGCAATTTTTTTTCAACCTGAACATAATACTGTTCTTTGCTAACACTTTTTATAACAGAAGCCAGCTCGCTGGTATAGTTAGCAACCAGCAAATTAGAACAGGAACTTTTAAGAACTACTGCCGATTCAGCAAATTTCTTGGCGTTCATTAATTGCTTAACTTTCAGCATGCCTGTTTCTGTTTTCTTAATATCACGATTTCTTAATGAATACTCAGAAATAAATTCACCTAGCTTTACCAGTGTCCACCCGGTTAATAGCAGCAAGGCCAACATTACAGGGTACAAAAGAGCAGTTGAAAAAAGATGCAACACCGCTTGCAATAACCCTAAGCTTCCCATTTAGCATACCTCCCTTTAATAAATCCCAGAAAAATAAACGTAGCATAAAACACAATTGGTATTAAAAAATCCTTTACCGGCATTATCTCTTCAAACGAAGTAGAAACATACAAACCATTTGCAAAATAAGTCGGCAACAACAACACGGCAACTAATAAGCTCAATCCAGCAGCAGTCATCAATTTTCCCAAAATCAATGGCGCATCTTTCCATCGCCTTAAATAAAAAGAAGTAGCCACAATCACAACAAAAAACACGCTACCAATCAATATCCCTATGCGCAAACTGCTTAGTTGAAAGATTTCGGACAACAGTCCTGTTGCCAACATAACGGAAACAACCAGCAGGGGACAGGGTACAACCAGCACCCAAAAAGATTGTCTGGAAACATTGGTTCCTTTTTGCCATTTTTTAACTGTATAGATACCCAACAAAAGCAAGCACAAAGCCATTATTGCGTAAAATAACGGTAATATTTTTACCAGCCTTAGAATTAGAGATAAATTTAGGCCACTGCCAAAAATATAACCAATCACGG
>CAZIRG010000199.1:0-3480 GCA_964541505.1 uncultured Syntrophomonadaceae bacterium
AAAACTTCTGCTTTAAGCCCGTCTTCTGCAAGAAACTCAAAAATAATACTTTCCAGACTTGCCTCCTGACACAAGTCTTTTACAAATACCCCTTTCCCCGGACGTTTTTCTACTAAGCGCATTGATTCCATTAAGCGCAGGGCTTCCCTGACAGTAGTTCTGTTTACTCCCAATTGTTTTGCAAGGTCTCTTTCTCCCGGTAACTTTGTTCCTGGAGGATAAGAGCCATTTTCAATCTTTTTTTGCAGTTCACGAATAATTTCTTCATATAGGCTGTTTTTTTTATTTGTTTTAACATACGCACCAACCCTTTGATTTCAAAAGTTAAAAGTTACAGGTTTGGTTGGATGGTTGAACCAGATAACCACATACTAGCAATAATATTCTGAAAAGTCAAGGTTTTTATCAGATTTTTTGTCAGGTGTCCCAAGCTTTTTTTAAAATAAAAACTTGGAAACAAAAAAGAGGCGAAAACATGCCAAGATAAAGTTTACCTTTGTTGAGTTGTTGACCTTCTTGTCCTTGGTGATTACGACCTCGGTATTATTAGGTAATTTCTAGCTGCTGTTTTCCAGCAGTTCCTTTATTTTACAGCTGTTTTTCACCTCTATGATTCTTTTATCAAAAGACAATAAGCCATCCTGGCTCATTTGGCGCAATTCGCGAGCAAGAGAGGTGCGAGAGACGTTCATATACTCAGCCCAAGTGGTTTTAGAAAAAGGTAGCTTTACTAAATTTACAGAGTTTTGTTTTTCCAATGTCTTAACTAAATAATAGGCGATTTTTTTTGAAATGGAGTTTAAAGACAAAATAGCAATTTGTTCGTGCAATATTAACAAGCGATGGGATAGTGACTGTAAAAATCCGCCTAAAACCTCTACATCTGTTGTTAATAATTTAAGCAAATTTTCTTTAGAGATAAGCATTATTTGGCAGTTTTCGACAGCAACAACATCTACTGGGTATAGTGGCTCTTGAGCAAAGATTATAAAACCCCCGAACATTTGACCGGCAGTAAATAGACCACCAACTTTTAGCATTTTGCCGTCCGGAAAAACTCGTTGTACTTCAACGCTACCATAGAGTACAATGCCCAAAAAACTGGCCTGCGATTCCATGTTAAGCAACAGCTCACCTTTATGGCATTGGATTACTTTAAAGTCAATATTTTCTAGCAAGCTGTTAATTTGCTCTACAGATTTATTTTTAAACAATAAGCAGTTTTGCAAATGTGGTAAAAAAATATACATAATCTAAAAACCCTTTCGTTTTTTTTGAAAGCGTAGCTGGAGATACAGAAATAATGTCTTTTTTATTATAACATACATGAGAATGATAATAAACATCAATATTTATTGAAGAAGGAGATTATTGTGCGTAAAATAGCAATTTATGGTAAGGGTGGCATTGGTAAGTCCATGGTGACTAGTGCCCTATCTGCTGCTATTTCTTTAATGGGCTATAAGGTTATGCAAGTGGGGTGTGATCCTAAAGCAGATTCCACTATAAATCTTACAAATGGTACCCAAGTAACACCGGTGATGAATTATCTTAAAGAAAACGGTAAATGTAGCTCACTTGATGAGATAGTTATCGAAGGATTTAATGGCATAGTATGTGTTGAAGCTGGCGGACCTACGCCGGGGCTAGGATGTGCTGGGCGAGGGATTATTACTACGTTTAATGTTTTAGAAGATTTGGATGCACTAGGAATATATAACCCTGATTTTGTCTTTTATGATGTATTGGGTGACGTTGTATGTGGTGGTTTTGCTATGCCGATGCGTGAAGACTATGCCGAAGAGGTTATCATAGTAACTTCAGGAGAGAAAATGTCTTTATTTGCTGCTAGAAACATTAAAGCAGCGATTGATAATTTTTCAGATAGCGGTTATGCAAAGTTAAGAGGAATAATCTTAAACCGTAGAAATGTGGCAGACGAAAGAGCTGTTGTTGAACAATTTGCTACTGAAGTTGGGGCAGAGATTATTGGAGATATTCCTAGGGATGAAGGTGTGCAGCAATATGAAAGGCGTAATATGACACCGTTGCAAGGGGATCTGGAGCTACCGATTTCACAGGCAATTATGGAGGTAGCCCTTAGCATAACAGGAGGGGAGGAAAAATATGAAGCCTAATAAACAGTTCCATGTTTCCATTAGCGAATTGGAAGACCTTATTTTAGAAAAACAAACTAAGGTGTTGCCACTTAATTGTTTAAAGTATGCTTCTCCTCACCCGGATGGGTGGTGCATCGTTAGGTTCCAGTTGCTTGTTCCAGAATCTATAGTATTGTTCGTAGCACCCTCCGGATGTGGCAGGCATGGGTCTATAGCAGGCATTCAGCATGGCTATAAAAAACGTCTTTTTATCTTGCAGGTTGATGAGATAGATATAGTTACAAGCAGACATTTAGAGAGAGTCCCTTTAGCAGTGGAAGAAATTTTAGCTGATATGAAAATACGACCTAAAGCTATCTTTGTTACTGCTTCCTGCATTGATGATCTACTTGGCTCAGATTATGATTCTATTGCTAAAGACTTAGAGGCTAAGCATGGAATACCAGTAAAAGCTTGCCATATGGATCCTATTGCCCTAGATGGGAAAACCCCTCCACAGCTAACTGTGCAAGAGGTTGCCTATGATTTTCTTCAGCCCTCAAAAGAAGGAACAATAGATGCTGTGAATATTATTGGCGGAGTTACAAATATAGATCAAAGAAGCGAGTTGCATCAAGTATTGGCAGATGCTGGTTTAGGAAGGTGTAAACATATTACAGATTATAAGTTATTTGAGGAATTTCAGTTAATGAGCCGCTCTGCATATAACCTGCTTATTAAGCCAGCAGGGAAGCTGGCGGCAGTACAAATGAAGAAAAAACTGGGCATTCCATACTCCTATGTGCCAGCTGTGTATGGACTTGAATCGATTGATGAAACATATCATCAGCTGGAGGAGTTTTTTGGAGTTGACTTGAATACGAGTAGGCATCGTGCAGAGGCACAGGAAGTAATCAGTTTTTATCAACAAAAGCTGAGAGGTTTGTGTGTAGCGGTAGGTGCGGCAGCGAATGCAAGTCCGTTTGAGTTGGCACGGGCACTAACTGGATACGGTTTCCAAGTGCCTTATATTTTTGGCAGGGATATTCTTCCTACTGACTGGATGCATATAAAATGGCTCAAGCAACACTGTCCTAGTATCAAAGTGTTTACGGATGAACATCCAAGCATGACGAGATTTTTGAACAGGAAACTAAAAGTAGACCTAGCTATTGGGTTTGATGCAGGGTATTTTTGCTCAGAAGCAAAGACATTATTGCTCAATGCTGATACACAACCTTATGGCTACAGAGGGGCAGTATCGCTTTTGGAAAGTATGTTGGATGTTTTCCAAAAGCCACAGAATTTCAGGAAACAACTATATGATGGCGGCATGGCTGTATGAGGAGTGAGCAAGTTTGAAAGAAGTGAAAAGTGAAAA
>CAZIRG010000200.1:0-3479 GCA_964541505.1 uncultured Syntrophomonadaceae bacterium
GGCATAATACTGACCACAAAAACCTTATCCGGCGTTACATCAGCCTCTTTTGGCACTTCCCTTTTAAGCAGGCTACCCAACATCTGCTGCGGGCTACGGCAAGTACTAAGATTATCAAGCAACTCCGGATAATGCTGTTCAGCAAACTTTACCCAAGCCGGACAGCAACTGGTAAACTGTGGCAGATGTTCACCAGTGCGGAAACGCTCTAAAAACTCCGTAGCCTCTTCAATAACTGTTAAGTCGGCCGCAAAAGCAGTATCATAGACGCGATTTACTCCCATCATCTTTAGAGCAGCCACCACTTGCCCCATACTGGTCTCGCCTGGGGATAAGCCAAAGATCTCAGTAATACCAGTACGAGCCGCCGGAGCTACCTGTACTACCACTAATACAGATGGATCGTGAATGGCTGCCCATACCTTATCAACCTCACTCTTTATTACCAATGCCCCCGTGGGACAAACGTTTATACACTGTCCACAGTTAACACACTCTCCGCTGTCCATTTCTTGGTTGAAAGCCGAAGTTACTTGGGAATTGCCCCCACGATGGGCAAAGTCCAATACACCTATACCTTGGATTTCATCACAAACACGCACACAGTCACCACATAAAATACATTTATTAGGGTCTCTCACCAATGAAGGACTTGAAGCATCAATAGGTACCATTTCGCTGCGCCGTCGGTAACGCACAGGATCTGCGCCAAAACGATCAGCAAGCTTGAGCAACTGACAAACATCTGCCTTGGGGCAGGTGGGACAGCTGATATCGTGATTGGCAAGTAGAAGTTCAATCGTAGTTTTGCGAATTTTCCTTATTTCTGCTGTATTGGTATTTACAACCATTCCCGACTCAGGGTTGGTCGTACAACTCGTAACTATTCCTCTGCCTTCAATATCAACCAAGCATAAGCGACAGGCACCATAAACACTTAACTTACTATGATAACAAAAAGTTGGCATATCAATCCCGTTTGAACGTATGACCTCTAAAAGATTCTCTTTGCTACCTATTTTTGCCGATCGCCCATTCAACATAATCGTATCATTTCCAGTCATAATACTCTTCCTCCTGTTTCAGGTTGTTTTTAGTTAAGCGCTATGGCCGCAAACTTGCAAATATCTGCACATATGCCACATTTCGTACATTTAGAAACGTCAATACGATGCGGTTTTCTCTTTTCTCCTTGAATGGCTTTCACAGGGCACTTTTGGATACAAAGCGTACAGCCTTTGCAAAGATCCGGATCAACACTATAGCTTCTCAACGCTTCGCAAACGCCAGCAGGACAATATAAGCGTTCTACGTGCGCCAAGTACTCACTCCTGAACATGGCTAGAGTACTCAATACCGGATTAGGAGCAGTTTTGCCCAGACCGCAAAGACTAGCAGTTTTAACTGCCCAAGCAGTCTCTTCCAGCAATTCAATATCCTCAAGCTGCGCTTTCCCTTCTGTAATATCTTGTAAAATACCCAGCATCTGTTTAGTTCCTTCTCGACAAAGGATACATTTGCCACAAGACTCATTCTGGGTAAACTGCATAAAAAAGCGAGCGATTTCAACCATGCAGGTATTCTCATCCATAACTACTATACCACCCGAACCCATCATTGCGCCTACCTTTTTCAAGCTGTCAAAATCAATAGATATATCCAGCTCGTCTTTCCCTAGGCAACCGCCTGAAGGACCCCCCACCTGAACCGCTTTAAATTTTCTGCCATCAGGAATCCCCCCACCAATATCAAAAACTATCTCACGCATAGTTATGCCTAAAGGCACCTCAATCAAGCCATTATTTCTAACATGCCCTGTCAAAGCAAAAGTCTTTGTACCAGTATTTATGGGAGGAATACCATATTTCCTGAAATTTTCCGCTCCTTTTTCCATAATATACCTTACAGTCGCCAACGTTTCTACATTGTTGAGAACTGTCGGCTTACCAAATAAACCTTTATGCACAGGAAACGGTGGTCTGGACTTAGGCATCCCCCTTTTCCCTTCAATAGAAGCCAGCAAAGCTGTCTCTTCACCGCAAACAAATGCTCCTGCTCCCTCGGAAATCTCACAATCAAAGGAAAAATCTGTACCAAAAAGGTTTTTACCTAAAAGACCCATCTCCCGGCTGGTAGCGATAGCTTTCTCTATTCTTTTTAAGGCTAGGGGATATTCAGCACGAATATAAAAATAACCGTGACTTGCTCCTACAGCATAAGCAGCAATAATGGCTCCCTCTAAAACTCTGTACGGATCGCCTTCCATCATACTGCGATCCATGAAAGCACCAGGGTCGCCCTCATCACCGTTGCAAACTAGGTACTTTCTGTCTCCTTCTGCCTCAAGTGCAGCCAACCATTTCCTCCCGGTAGGAAACCCACCTCCGCCACGCCCACGCATACCTGACGATAACACCTCATTACAGACCTGCTCCGGAGTCATTTTTGTGATTACACGCCTAGTAGCAGCATAGCCGCCACGCTCAATATATTCCTCTATGCTCTCTGGATTAATATGACCACAGTCAACTAAAGCAGTACGTTTTTGCCTAGCATAAAATGGTATCTCTGCCGCACTGCGGTAAACAACATCGCTTTGCGGATTGCGATGAAGTAACCTCTCTATAACTTCCCCGTTTTTAACTGACTTCTCCATAATTTCCTGCACATCTTCAGCTCGCACATGGCAATAAAAAATCTCCCCACCCTTTTCAGCAGGCGGCTTAACAATAACCAATGGTCCTATCTGGCAAAACCCATGGCAACCAGTATCTTTTATTTCTCCCTTTCCCAAACAACTTTCACTACAGGAGGCGCTCATTTCTACGGAAATATTGTTGTTATTCTCTCCAATAAGACGCACAAATTCATCATGAACAGGTCCTGCACCAGTCGCAATACAACCCGTACCCATACATACAAGAACATGGTAGTCAAATTCAGCTACTCGTTCTTTTTCTTTTTGAGCAATTTCTTCAAGATTAACAGTAATCATGATCATTCTCGCTCCTCATCCTGAATAATATTGTCTAAAGCTTCCGTAAGTTTCTCCTTTGACATCTGAGGATATACCCGCTCATCAATAAGTAATACAGGAGCAATACCGCAAGCACCTACACACGAGACTACCTCCAGAGTAAAAAGCAAATCATCCGTTGTTGGCTTAGCTTGACTTATCTTCAGCTTTTCTTGCATCAAATCTATTAAAGGCTGACTGTAATTCACGTGACACGCTGTCCCATCACAGATTTTAACAATATGCTTTCCCCTAGGTTCCAAAGAAAAATGAGCGTAAAAAGTAGCAATGCCATAAATCCTAGCTCGTGGTATTTTCAAACTCGTAGCTAAGTAACTTAAAACTGGCTCCGGCAAATAACGATACTCCTCTTGGATTGCCTGTAAAATAGCTATCAAGCGCAGCTGATCCCAGTCAAACTGCTCTAAGATAGCATTAACTTTGCGAAATTGACGTGCCGGCA
>CAZIRG010000201.1:0-3446 GCA_964541505.1 uncultured Syntrophomonadaceae bacterium
TATCTACCATAACCTCCTGAGAATAAATTTAATTTCTTATTTGCCTCCATGTGAAGGGTGGTAGGTTTCTCTGTAAAAGGGCTATACTCTAAGAGAGCAACGCCAATTTGCTCCATATATGACATCAGCTCAGTCAAAACTTGTTGTTGCCTTTTACTGCTTTTGCCATTTCTTTTTTTGCTGAAATCATGCAACATAAACCAAACCATCTCTGAGTAAGGGCTGTAAATAACCCTAGAACTGTTCTTTTCCATATCCTTCAAAACATCGTGATTCACATAATCATTAAACATTACTCCCGGTTCACCTAGAACATATATTTTTTTACCTTCAGATGAGTTCTTTAGATTGATTTCTAGCTCCTTCGCTATCTCAACTAATCCATTTATATTTAGCCTGTTGTTACAGATAAGGTCTGTTACTCTAGCTAAATAATTATCTCTTGTATCTGCCATCGCTACCCTGATGATGTCCCCGGCCAGTAACCCTAAGAAAAATTGCTTTGATAAACCTCTTCCCTTATCAGAATCACTGTCAATTAAATCTTCGATAAAAGGTGCAAATACATCTGCATCTTCTAAGCCACTTTCATTCAACTTATCTCTCAGCAACCTGTTATATTGACCATATGCTTCCGCACCTTCTGTTTGAGGCACAAAAAAGGTGAAGTTATTACTGTTACAGTTATTTCCTTTAATCTTATGAAAAACATCTCCTAAAAGAGTTGTCAATGAAAAATATTCTTTACCCGAGGTCATGCTTTTCCCAATGTCATGCGATGTCTTATTTGTTGGCGGCAATACTTCTGCCTCAAAACCGTTAGCCAGAAAGATTTCCTTTAAAATATCCGCATAAGGGTAGGAATGTTGTATAAGAATTGTCTTTTCCCTGTTTAATTCCTTAATATTTGTCTGGATATTAGTTTTTTCGACTGCCTCTTTCTCCTTATATCTCTTTAAATCCTTAGCTTCACCCATAGCAACAGGTGTACTTTCTACGCTATTAATAAAGGCTTCTATTCTGGTCTTTACACCCACATTCGAGGCATGTTCATCTACCTCAAGATGCAAATAAGGTTTCCCAGCCATCTCTTCCTTAAAAAGATGATAGATGATACTGTCAGGCCCACAACCATGATTTGTCAGATAAATAGGGTACATATTAGGATGTTCCTTGACTATTTGTGCCCCGGCTAAAATATGTTGACCAAATGGCCAGTACATGTTGGGATATTCCTGTGAAATGTCACGATCGTAGGCTGGTAAATTGGAAAGCGTTAATACTTTATATCCCATTTTTCTTATTATCTTAGCAATACCCATATTTAAAACAGGATCAGTCACTCCATAAGCCCTAGTAATAATCACAAATACTCTTTCATTTTCAGCCAAATCTTCCATTGCCTTTTGCCCTATTTTTTCCACTTCTTTAGTGAATTTCAGCAGGGTTGCCATCCCTTGTTTAAGTGCTAAAGCAGTTTTTACTTTACTTTTTCTTAAGTTTGCCCCTAGGTCAAATAAGGTTTGCATCATATAAGCTTTGCCAAAGTTGAAAGAAAGTGCTGGTGAAAGCAGTTTAATGCCTCTACTTTTTAAATCCATAGTATTTTCGATTATTTGTGGTAGAGATTGCATATAGGTACAGGCATAGTCTTCTCTTACTTTTGACCTCGGATGTTTCATCGTGTACAAGGAAGGTAAAAAGATGTAGTCCACTTCTTTATCTATTAACTCTGCAATATGTCCATTTATTAATTTTATGGGGAAACAGGTTTCCTCAAGCACATACTTTTGGCTGACGCTAACCGTATGCTGAGTTGTTTTCTCCGACAAAATTACGTTAAATCCCAATTTCCTGAAAAAAACATTGAACATCGGAAATAGTTTATGAAAAAACAATACCCTAGGGATGCCGATAGTTTCTTTTGATGCCTCTATCTGCCCATCATATCCTGCCAAAAATAGTTTTTCAGTCCGAGCACCTTCATCAATAATTACTGGCTCCGAGACCTCATCTGCCGCAGGTTCAGCAAACTGTTTTGCCTCATTCCCGACATTGAAACCTTTAAATTTGCTCTTGCTACCTTCTAGCATATTTTCTTTGGCTAGAAGCGCAGCCCCTATAGCTCCTGTCACACTAAAAAAAGGTGAAACAGCTATCTCACGACCTAGAACAGCACGAAAAGCGTTAACTACCCCTTGGTTATAGGCAAGTCCACCTTGCAGGAGTATCTTTTCCCCTATTTTTTTTCTCCCTACGACTTTATGCAGATAATTATTAACAACTGAATAACATAGCCCAGCAGCTATATCTTCTGTTTTAGTTCCTTTCGCTATTTCCCCTGCTATATTCGTTTCCATAAAGACTGTGCATTTTTCACCTAAACTAACCGGATTTTTGCCTGCCAGCGCAACTTCCCCCAACATATTTATGGGAATTTGAAACTTATTTGCCTGCTCTTCCAGAAATGACCCCGTTCCTGCTGCACAGATTTTATTCATCTCAAAATCTACTACCAACCCATCCGCAAGTTGTATATACTTAGAATCCTGACCGCCGATTTCAAATATTGTATCTACTTCCGGATCGAAATGCAGCGCAGCTTTGGCTTGGGCAGTGATTTCATCTTTAATAAAATCTGCTCCTAATAATCTGCCAATCATATACCTGCCCGAACCTGTAATCCCTACACCCCTTACTGCAATCCTCTGCCCAAACTCTTCATAAATGCTCTTTAGACCTTCTTGTATCACAGTTACCGGATCACCTAATGTTTTTAAATACCTGAAAGCAAAAACATTCCTATTATCGTCAATTAAAGCAATATTGGTACTTGTAGAACCAATATCTACGCCTATAAAACACGGGATTGGAGAAACTTCTTGCTCTATCGGGGAGAAGTCGTGCCTGTTAAGGCTGTCTCTTGTTCCGTAACTCGCTAGTTCTGCTAATCCTGTGTCAGAATTTGCGACTGAAAGATTGGTGTCAGCAATATTTTTAAGTAAAGTAGCAATATTAACTCGCATGCTATTTTTTCTGGCAAGCACAGCTGCTCCTATGGCGCTGGTCGTATTAAAATGAGAAGGAACAATAAAATCTTTTTCTTCCAAGGACAAAGTATCTCGAAAAGCTTTTACCATACCCCTATTACTGGCAACTCCCCCTACAAAGGCCACAGGTTTTCTTATGGGCAACTTTTTGATGATAGTTCCTCTGAAATTTCTGACTACAGCATAAGCTACCCCCAGTAATATATCTTCTTTTGGTACTCCCTCTTGCTGACGATGAACGATATCCGTTTTGGCAAAGACGCTGCATCTCCCGGCAATATTGGGTATAGAAGAAGCCTTTTCGATAAGCTGCGAATAATCTTCCAAACGTAAATCCAACCTGGCAACTTGCTCTTCCAAAAATGAGCCGGTACCAGCTGAACAATTTGAGTTTAT
>CAZIRG010000202.1:0-3429 GCA_964541505.1 uncultured Syntrophomonadaceae bacterium
ATGCGTTTTATTTCGGGGAATAAATGGCATTTTGTTATATCTGTTACTGCTTTGTCGCTTTCCTGGCAAATTATTTCTGTAAGGCTAGGGGTGGGCTACTTAGTGCCTACCCCCGGAGTAGTTGCGCAGAATATCAAGCGTATTTTACTGGACGATAGTTTTCTTGTTGTTATGCTAGCATCACTCCATAGGGTGGTGCTAGGGTTTTTAATAGCATTTCTATTAGCTGGTATTTTAGGAACAATAGCGGGAATATCAAAAGTGTTCAATCACCTTATGCAACCCTTGGCCGTAACAATCAAAACTATGCCTACAATAGCGATTATATTATTAGCACTAATCTGGCTTGGCTCTGAGATTGCTCCTATCCTAGTCTGTTTTTTGGTGATTTTCCCTATTATGTATAAAAATACTACCCAAGGGATACAAAGCGTTGACCCCAAACTACTGGAAATGGCTAACTCTTATAATATGAGCAAACTTGATAAAATCACAGATATTTATTTACCAGCAATAAGCTCATATGTACTGGCCGGGATGTCTACTGCTATGGGGTTAAATTTAAAAGTTGCTGTGACAGCAGAAGTACTAAGCCAGCCAAAGTATGGAATAGGAACAGAGCTGATTATCGAAAGAGCCCATATTAATACAGCAGGTGTCTTTGCCTGGGCTTTTATTGTCATTATACTAGCTTTTATTTTTGATTTGCTGATACAATTGGTTCAGAAAAAGGTAGAAAGATGGAAAGCAGTTTAAAGACTGCTTTTTTTCTTTACAAACACTTCATGTTAGGTTAGAATTAAGGTGACTATTGGGTTCAAAGTTCCGGGTTCACGGTTGGGCTTTTGAAGATTAGGCTGTTTAAAGATAAAATGAGCAACCATGAAACCGTCAACTAACAACCCGGGCAGAACATATGCTGCGATTCGTAGATTCATCAACTATCTCGGAAAGCTTGTGGTGAGCCCGTTCGACAAGCTCAGAGCCTGCCCCATTCGACTCGCTGCGCTTGCTCAGGGCAGGCTCTGAGCATAGCCGAATGGGATAAACTCCATCGAATCCATATGAAGAGTGCAAAGCACCTAACCGTGAACCGTGAACCGTGAACCTGATAACCTAAGTAGATACAAAAGAAACATGAAGGTTGTGAAGTGAGTAAAATGAAAAGAAAGATTATTACAATTGATGCTGAAAAATGTAATGGCTGTGGTTTGTGTGTGGAAGCCTGTCACGAGAGTGCTATCCAAATGATTGACGGCAAAGCGCAATTGGTTAGCGACAAGTATTGTGACGGGTTAGGTGACTGTTTGCCTGCGTGTCCTATGGATGCAATTAAAATGATTGAAAGAGAAGCTGATGAGTATTCTCAAGAAGCTGTTAATGAAAGGGTGGAAAAAATGAAAAAAATGCCAGAAAAAGATGAAGGGACAATGCCGTGTGGGTGTCCTGGGACTCATGCCAAGAAAATTGATAGGATAAAGCAAGAAGCTTCTGTCGTTTGTAGTGAAGTAAAAAAAGAGGATGTTAGCACCTGTGATATGTCTTCAAAACTTAATCAATGGCCAATTCAAATTAAATTGATTAATCCTGCTGCAGATTACCTTAAAGATGCCCATCTTTTGGTTGCTGCCGACTGCGTGGCCTACTCCTATGGCAACTTCCATAACGAGTTTATCAAGGGGAAAATTACCCTGATTGGCTGTCCTAAATTAGATGATAATCAGTATTATATGGAAAAACTTTCTGAGATTTTTAAGAATAATGATATCCAAAGCGTTACGGTAGTAAGAATGGAAGTTCCCTGTTGTGCGGGTATTATATCAGCTGTTAAGGAAGCTATGCTGAAAACCAGCACGATAATACCTTATAAAGAGGTAGTTATTGGTGTTGCCGGAGAAATTAAAAGTATGATCTAGTCCAATATGGGAGAGGTATGTAATGAATAACTTAAAATTTACGAAGATGCATGGTCTAGGTAATGATTTTATTATTATAGACGATCGGGAGAAGAAATTTGATTTGAAAAAAGCGCCTGATTTGGCCAAGGAAATTTGTCGGCGCAATTTTGGTGTGGGAGCTGATGGGTTAGTTTTCCTAAGATCTTCTCCGAAAGCCGATTTGGCCATGCGTATTTTTAATAGTGATGGCAGTGAGGCAGAGATGTGCGGCAATGCTATTCGCTGTTTGGCTAAATATGTTTTTGATAAAGGGATAACTGCCTCTGATGCTCTCTCTATTGAGACCTTAAATGACATAAGGTTTATTCGCTTGAAAACAGAACAAGGGAAAACTTCTTTAGTCCAAGTAGATATGGGCGAACCCATCTTGGACAGTGTTCGTATCCCTGTGACCGGAGATTCTCGTCATGTGATAGCAGAGGAAATATCTGCTGCCGGGCGAGTTTATGAATTTACGGCTGTTTCTATGGGAAATCCGCATTGTATTATTTTTGTGACTAAGGATCCTCAGGAAGATTTAACAGGGCTGGGAGCACTTTTGGAGAGACATCCCTTTTTTCCCGAAAAGACTAATGTAGAATTTGTGCAGGTTATCAATAGAGAAGAAGTAAAGGTTTGGGTTTTTGAGCGAGGAGTGGGACCTACCCTTGCTTGTGGCACTGGTGCCTGTGCTACTGTTGTGGCAGCAGTTTTAAACGGTCTTACAGATCGTAAAGTAAAAGTTAACTTGCCCGGAGGCCCTTTGGAAATTATATGGTCGGAGGATGGGCGTGTTTTCATGGAGGGACCTGCAGCGTTTGTTTTTTCAGGTATAATCGGCGAGGCAATATAATCGCATTTTAGTGTTAGTGTTTCTTTGTCTTGTGCCTGTAATATTTTCTCCGGCTTTAAGAATAGTTTAAGAGTAGATAGAGAATATGAGAAAAGTGGAATGAGGAGAGATTATAGATGAAAAAATATACTGTTGCTGTAGTGGGAGCACAGGTATGGTAGGCAGGACTTTTCTTAAAGTGCTGGAAGAAAGAGAATTCCCTATCAGCGGCATAAAACTTTTAGCTTCCCACAGATCAGCAGGGAATACTATTCAGTTTAAGGGGAGAGAGCTCATTGTCGAAGAAGCCGTGCCTGCCTCTTTTGAAAACGTGGATTTTGCCTTTTTCAGTGCAGGAACATCTATAAGTGAAACTTTAGCTCCTGCGGCAGTTAAAAAAGGGGCTTTGGTTATTGATAACAGTAGCGCTTTCCGCCTGAGACCGGATATCCCTTTGGTAGTGCCGGAAGTCAACCCAGAGGTAGCTAGAGAACATAAGGGGATTATTGCTAATCCTAACTGCTCTACTATTCAGATGGTAGGAGTGTCATCGGGGACGGTTCTTTTTTGGATCTACTCCCATTGCATCCTATGCTGTCAATTCTTAAATTAAATTAGTGCCTTCGGCAACTCCGTCAGTCAATCAACACACTCAAGACT
>CAZIRG010000203.1:0-3409 GCA_964541505.1 uncultured Syntrophomonadaceae bacterium
GCGGACTAAACATGCTAAGCGACATATCGCTATTGCCCAAATACGGCAACATCTGTGGCTACACAGAAAAAGACATAAAAGAGTGTTTCAAAGAATACTTAATCGATGTTGATTTTAAAGAACTTAAAGAATGGTACGACGGCTACTGGTTTTTAAAAGACAAAATATACAACCCATTTGACATGCTGCAATACTTGAACAACAAAGAATTTGATAACTACTGGTTTGCAAGTGGCAATCCGAGCTTTTTGATAAAGCTGATAAAAGAAAAAAAATACTTCTTGCCGAACTTATCAAACTTGGTAGTAGATAAAAAGCTGCTAGATGTATTTGACGTAGAAAGAATAGACGTGGAAGTGCTTTTATTTCAGGCGGGGTATCTGACGATAAAAGAAGCATCAAAGACTCCATTTGGGACAATAAAATATAAACTCACTTTTCCAAACAAAGAAGTAAAAATATCATTTGACGATATAATAATCGAATACTTTATAAATCAAGACCCGATTATAGCAAAAGAAGGCATCTACAATTCATTAATCAAAGGAGAAGTTAAAGAATTTATAGAAGTACTAAAGAAGATATTCGCATCAATACCATACAACAACTTAACCCACATAAAAGGCTACGAAGGCTTCTATGCAAGCATTATATATGTGTATCTGCAGTCATTAGGCATAGAGATAATAGGAGAAGATGTGACCAACAAAGGCAGAATAGATTTGACGCTATTTATCGAAGATAAGATATATATAATTGAATTCAAAGTCATAAAGAACACAGAAGAAAAGAGCACAGCATTAAAACAGATAAAAGAGAGAAGATACTATGAGAAATATTTAAACTCAAAAGCTAATATTTACTTGATTGGCATAGAGTTTAGTGAAACAGAAAAGAATATAGTTAACTTTGAGTGGGAGAAGGTGTGAATCAGGTGGGCGAACCGTCCCCTTGTGTTGGCCTTGTGTTGGTCCCCCAAGCGATTTTACGTAAAGGTGGTAGAGGTAATGAGACTAATTAATTTTGTTAGCAAAACTGGAAATGATGGGCAACTACATCTTAACATTCCTTTAAAAGTTACTAATGCTACGGTTGAGGTTACTGTTGTTTTGAATATATTACCCAATAAAAAACCTGATTATTACGATTTCACCGACTTAGCTGGTCAGTTACACTGGAAAGGCGATGCTCTTATAGAACAAAGGAAAATTCGCAATGACTGAGAGTTCATTTTCCGAACTTTCCATAGAGGGAGAGAGCTTGAAGGAATTTTTCCGATAATTAAAGATAATTTGTCTCAAGTCAAGGGCTGACCCCATATGCCCCCGCGATAAATATATTGACAAATCAAACATTCTTTTATACAATAAATTAAGCAGGTATAAAATAATGCCATTAAAACAGAAAAGAGGTGTTTACTTTGCCGGATAATGTTTCTGTGAGTAATATCTTAAATGCAATTGTACCTATCTCGCGCTTTAATAAAGGCGAAGCGGGTAAAATTTTTGAAGAAGTCAATATAAGTGGAGCAAAAATAGTTGTCAAAAATAACAGGCCTACTTGCGTGTTGATAACTCCTGAAAAATATGAAGAAATGATAGAAACTATTGAGAATTATTATTTATTTGTAGAGGCTGAAAAAAGAATGCAGGCGGTAAGTGAAAATGACTTTACTAGTCATAAAAAAATAATGGAAGAATTTAATATCAAAGAGGATGAACTCAAAGATATTGAAGTTGAAATTGAATAATGGCTTGGAACATAAAATATTTTAAGGAAGCAAAAAAAGATTTGACCAAGCTGGATCATGCACAGAGGTTGCAGGTGTTAAAGGCAATTGAAAAGGTTTCAGAGAATCCCCTCCCAAATCATGAAGGTGGTTATGGAAAACCTTTGAGTAACAGAAACGCTGCAAAGCTGACGGGTTATTATAAAATCAAACTGCTTAAACTAGGTATTAGAGTTGTGTATGCTCTTGTAAAGGAAGACGAAGTCATGCAGATCGTGGTTATATCTGTGCGTGCGGCTGGGGCAGTTTATAAGCTAGCAGACAAAAGAATCAAGTAGAAACGTTGCTCTGCGTGTCAAAGAAGAAGAACGAAATCACTATCGCGATGGTTTAAGAACGACGGAGTAAGAAATAACACAAAAGAACCGTCCCCCTGTGTTCCCCTGTGTTCCCCTGTGTTCTGTGTTCGAGGAGGGTATTGCCATGATGATGAAACCATTATTTGTAAGGGTTGAATGGGATGATGAAGGCTGCGTGTGGGTTGCCACCAGCGACGATGTTCCCGGTCTTGCAACTGAACAAGATACAATGGAAGGTCTCATTGAAAAGTTAAAAATTTTAATACCAGAACTTCTTGATGCAAATGGAATAACAATCGACAGTGAAGAAATTCCTTTTGAAATATTGACACGCCGCTTTGAGATCGCACAACTCAATGCATCATGAGCGGATATACTAAAAAACTCAAGCAACTATTGCGTAAGGCCGGGTGTAGCTATGTCCGCCAGGGAAAGGGTGATCACGAGATATGGTATAGCCCGGCAACAATGGTCAAATTTGTGGTCGACTCACACATTAAGTCTCGTCACACAGCCAATGGAGTGCTCAAGCAGGCTGGCTTGCCTAAACAATTTTGATTCAATTGAAGAACGTTTTCAAACCGCAAGAAGAACGAAATCGCTATCGCGATGGTTTAAGAACAACGGAGTAAGAAATAACACAACCGTCCCCTTGGTTCAAAAAATTTGAAAAGAGGTTTATAAAAATGCCAAACAAACTACCGATAGGCATTCAAACATTTGATAAAATAAGAAGAGAAAACTACATCTACATTGACAAAACTAAAGAAGCCTATGAACTCATAAACGACTACACTTATGCCTTTTTAGCGCGCCCGAGGAGATTTGGCAAAAGCTTATTCATAGATACGCTAAAGAATCTTTTTGAAGCAAAAAAAGAGCTATTTGAAGGACTGTACATTTACAACAAGTGGGATTGGAGCAAAAAATATCCTGTTATAAAAATTGACTGGGCTGGGGATTTGAGAACTTCTGAGAGTTTAAAGGACAGAGCATTTGATATTTTTAAATACAATCAGGAAAGGCTAGGTATAACTTGTGAAAACACTAAAAACCCATCATCCCGCTTCGATGAACTTATAAAAAGGACCTATCAAAAACACAACCAAAGAGTAGTGATACTAGTTGACGAATACGACAAACCAATACTAGACGTGATAGAAAACAAAGAACAAGCGATAGAAAACAGAGAATTCCTAAAAGGCTTATACTCCATCATAAAAGCAAACGACGAATACATAAAATTCTGCTTTCTAACAGGAGTGTCAAAATTTTCAAAAGCATCAATATTTAGCGGACTAAACATGCTAAGCGACATTTC
>CAZIRG010000204.1:0-3383 GCA_964541505.1 uncultured Syntrophomonadaceae bacterium
GAAAGATAGTCAGAATCGCTAGAGGTCTCGATATTTTATGCTTTGTAAAAAAATTTACTGCTGGGTTCAATATATAGGCAATGACAAATGCTAGTAAGAAAGGCGAGAAAACAGCGAATACCAAGTCTCTTTTGGGATATAGCCAGGTCAACAATAAAGTAATTGCAACCAGCAAAGCTAAAGATAAGGCTATCTGTTTAACAGATATTTTTTTATTTCCAAACATCATAACCTTCGCCCCTCTCTACTGCCTCCTTTATATTTTATTATCAAGTTTATTTTAATATTTATAATTATTTTGAACCTGAGCAGATGCTAATATTCATACTGTTTCTCGATTGCCGTCTCCAAATCAATATAAAGCAGAGTACCATCAGGCTCCACTTGGTAAAATTTTATTTTTCCTTCTTCTTCAGTAAATTCTAAAAGACAATTCCAGCAGTAAAATTGGGTTGTCCCCACTTTTCCTATATCACAAGTGCCGCATAAAGGGCAATGCATAAAAAAACCTCCTGTACTGTTTTCAGTATTATTACCAGGAGAGTCAAAAAAAATGCGTAAAATTGTCTATTTAGAGTTGTTTAATAAGACAAGGCTTTTTGGATAATGCCTCCTCCCACAACAATTTCTTCCTCATAAAAAACTACCGATTGCCCAGGAGTAACTGCTCGCAATGGGGAATGAAAATTTACTTGTAGTTTACCTTTTTCCAAAGAATAGAGTCTACCCTTTATTTCAGGAGTGTTATATCTGATTTTTACGGAAACCTCCTTGGGAAAAGTCGGCAAGTCGCAGCTGATAAAGTTTAAATCCTTTGCCCATAATCCCTGCGATACCGCTTCTCTTGCTTTCCCTACCACCAACGAGTTATTAGCCGCATTTATTTCCAGCACATAAACTGGTTCTGGTAAGCAAAGCCCCAGACCTTTCCTCTGTCCAATAGTATAATAAGCAATGCCTTTGTGAGTTCCAATAAGGTTTCCCAATGTATCGTAAATAGGACCGGGCTTAATGGTTATTTTAGTCTCTTCTCTTAAAAATTTATGATAATCATCGCCAGGGATAAAGCATATTTCTTGGCTGTCAGGCTTCCCGGCTACTTTTAATCCCAACTCGGCCGCCCGCCGGCGAGCCTCTATTTTTTGCAAACCCCCTAACGGAAATAAAGTATGAGCAAGCTGTTCTTGATTCAGATTGTAGAGAGTGTAAGTCTGATCTTTGTGCTTGTCAGCAGATTTAAGCAGCAGAAACCGCTCCCGAGCAGCATCAAAACTTATCCTAGCATAGTGACCTGTAGCTATAAAGTCAGCCTCCAGTGAATAAGCTTTCTCTAGAAATAAATCAAACTTTATGTAGCGATTACAGGCAATACAGGGGTTAGGTGTCCTCCCCTTTTCATATTCGTCTATAAAGTACTGCACTACTTTTTCCCGAAAAGGTTCGTAGAAATTAAAAACATAGAAAGGTATTTCCAGATGAGCCGCCACTTTACGAGCATCTTCCACGGCATCCAAAGAGCAACAACCTTTTCCTCTTTCATCAGCCCATAACATATCTTTCTGACTATGCCACAGACGCATAGTTGCTCCAATAACCTCATATCCTTCTTCTAGAAGAAGTGCAGCTGCCAGAGAACTATCCACTCCACCACTCATAGCAACTAAAACCCGACGCTTTTTTTTACAATCCATGCTTTCACCTCATCATCTCATCCGGTATTGTCAAAAAACTTAACCACAGAGAACACAAAGAACTAAATCTACTCTATGGTTTTTCATATTCTTTCATAATCTATTTGACACTACCTCTCCCCCCTCGTCCAACTTCCAACCTTTCACTTCCAGCCTCCAACTCCTTTGCCTTAATATAAAGCGCACACTCTATCTTCTTTTTTTCCAACAGGCAAGTCATTTTATCGCTCCTTTTTATATCACCATAAAAATTATAAGAAGCGGCATGACAACCGCCACCGCAATAAAACTTAGCCCAGCAGGTGAGACAATCTTTTTTGCTGTAAATATTTGCCCCGGCAAAAAGTTCAACTATATTTTGGTTAAGTTCTCCTCCTAGTCTGCCTATTTTAAAGGTGTCTTTATCTACAAACTGATGACAAGGATATAGGTCCCCAGTAGGAGTAACAGCCAAATATTCTGTTCCGGCACCGCAGCCTTTTATCCTTTTATTTAAACAGGGTCCTCCCTCTAAATCAATATTAAAATGGAAAAAAGTAAAGGGGTCACCTGCTACTTTCTTCCGCAAGTACAAGCGAGTCAGCTTTTCATACTCCTGCATTAGAAATGGTATGTCTTCTTCTTTTAGCGTATAACTGTCAGCCGGATCACCGATTACCGGTTCCAAAGAAATATGTTTAAACCCTTTTTCAAGCAGGAACTCCACATCTTTGCTAAAATCAAGATTACCTCTAGTATACGTCCCTCTAATAAAATAATCCCGCTGATTTCTGTCTCGGACAAAAGTCAAAAGATTAGGATATACTTTTGAAAAACTACCCCTGCCATTATAAAAAGGACGCATAAAATCATTAATCTCACGACGTCCGTCTAAACTAAGTACTACGCTAAATTTTTTCTTCTGAAAATAATCGGCTACCTCACCTTCCAGAAGAACTCCGTTAGTAGTTAAAGTAAATTTTATTTTTTTACCTTTGATCAAAGCTTGTTTTTCACCATACTCTGTAATCGCTTTTATTACTTGGAAATTTAAAAGAGGCTCTCCACCAAAAAAATCTATCTCTACATTTTTTCTATGTGCAGATTTAGCCAGCAAAAAATCTACAGCCGCATAGCCGGTTTCTTTGCTCATCAAAGCTTCTTCCCCAGAAAACTTCCCTTGCCCGGCAAAGCAATAACGACAGCTTAAATTACAGGCATGGGCTACATGCAAACACAAAGCTTTCACAACAGGTTCATAGCTATAAAAAGGGTCAATTGGTTCTTTTTCCTTTGAAAATAACAGCCCCTTTTCTAGTAGCATTGTAAACTCGGACCAAAAAGCCTTTATCTCTTCCGGCAGGTATTTTTTTTTAAGCCTGTCCTCTATTTTTTCCCAAGAAAAACCTTCCTCTTTCAAGGCTATTGCTTCCCAGGCAAGAGCATCAACTACATGAACAGAGCCACTTCCCACATCTAAAATGATACGCAAATCATCAAAAATAAATTTATGAATCATACTTCCAATTTTTCTTCTTTCAAACAAGCCTGATTTCCTACTGTACATGATGTTTTGCAGGCAGACTGACAAGATGTCTGGCACTCACCACAAGCAGTATACTTATCATCTCTGTTCCACGAACCTTCATTTAAAGTAATTATATGTTTCTGCAAAAAAACACCTCCTTTAGTCAGTTTACAGTTTGCAGTTTA
>CAZIRG010000205.1:0-3373 GCA_964541505.1 uncultured Syntrophomonadaceae bacterium
AAGGCGAATTAAGATAAAACACCCACGCCGCCTAGCTGCTAACCGAGAAATAACCGACATCAATCAACTATAGGAAGTTGATGTTAAGTATGGCTATATCTCAGGAGAAAATAGGTTTTTCTATCTAATGTGCATGCTGGATGTTTTTGAAGCAACCTCTACCAAAGCTGTGCAATAGAGCATGAACGTATTCCGCCTAAGACACCAAACAAAAATGCTCATATAGAATCATTTCACGCTATACTGGAAAGAGAACGGTTAACCAAATATGAGTTTAAAAGCTTTTCTTTAAAATACTCGGTTGTAACAGAGTTTATCCAGTTTTATAATAAACGTCGCATACATGGTAGCTTGAGAGATTTGTCACCAGAAGAATTTAACCAACAAGTTACGCTCGAACAGATAACAGGAGTTGTAATTAAAGTCTAGTAATTAGCTGTTTCAGCTACGGTTTTACACAGATGCTTATGATAAGTAATAGGGAGCAGCTGTTGCCGGACTTCTGACTTGGCTGTCGCCATCGTCAGAACTCGTTAGACACCTCCCAGGCGTCTAACCCCCGGAGGCCTTGCCAGTGGTCAGGTGCGACCGGCAATTCCCCAATGTAGTAAGATTAAAGACAGAGAAAAGTTGAGTTATTGCGAATTAGCTTGAATAAGGGATTATACTCTAAATAAAGGGGGTTGAACCGTTAGGTAACACTTTTTATAAATCAACATCATCGCCCTCTTCCCCCGTAGAGCTATAATAAATAAGACTCTGTAATTCAATAGTAAGATCAGCATTATGTACATAGATATGCTCTGATACTTTTAGCTTTACTGGTGCAAAATTTAAAATTGCTTTAATTCCGTTATCTGTCAAAATATCTGTCACTTCTTGTGCGCCTTCGGATGAGACTGTTAATAAGGCAACCTTTACGTTATATTTTTTGATTATCTGCGGCAAAAAGTTCAAGTGTTTTATTTCTACATGAGCAATTTTATCACCCACAATTCCAGGATTCACATCAAAAACACCAACTATCCTTACATAAGGGTTTTTAGTAATATTATAACGAGTTAACGCCCTTCCTAAATGCCCAGCCCCGATAGCAACAATATTTGTTTGCCGGTCTAACCCAATTATTTTCAAAAGCCGCTCTCTCAAATAAGCAGTATTATAACCTGTGCCTCTGGTACCGAAAGCACCAAAGTATGCCAGGTCTTTGCGTATCTGCTCTGCTGTAAAACCGGTCTCTGTACTAAGAGATTTGGAAGAAATAATTTTGATATCCATTTTAATTAAACCATCTAGCGTACGTAAATATATAGGCAATCTCTTAACAACCGACTTAGGTACATCTTTTCTAAGCATTGCCCCTTCCCCTCCATTTCAAAATTTTATCTTCTATAAGGCGAGTTATCATTTTGATATCATCACGATCAAAATAGGGTACGCCTTCTTCGACAGGTATGCTGCCAACTAAAGCCAAAGGGTTGTCAACATACCGTTCTGACTGATTTGATGATATAACTTCAATCACGGGAAAGATGAGGTCTTGTAAGTTTTTATATCCTTCTGCTATTACTAGGTCCACACCGGAGAAATTTTCCAACAACTCCTCCGGTCTCTTGTCTGAAGAAAGTTTTTTTATAATAGCAACCCTGCTAGGCGAAGCAATACAGGTTATCTCTGCTCCCGCCTGATTGAACTTCCAGGTATCTTTACCAGGCGTATCTATTTCAAAATGATCATGTGAAGAGTGTTTGATAACTCCTAGACGATATCCTCTTGAAACAAGTTCTTTAACGAGCTTTTCAATCAAGGTTGTTTTTCCACTACCAGATGCTCCGGCAATAACCAATAAGGGAATCATGGTAACACCACCCGCTTCGGCTTTGTCATGCTTATATTATTCTGCTTGTATTACTTCCACATAAACTTCCTCTTTCCTTTTAATTTAGTTGAAATTAGCTACAATTGTCTGCACAAACATAATTATTTCTTTTCTATTAAAAACAGCTCCGGCGGATTATTAACTTGATTAATAAAGGCATAGCGAAGAACTGTATACTTGTCCTGCTCAAGATCTGCTAAGAATTTTTGCAATGCTTGTTTTTCTTCTAGTCCTCCGGAATGCCCACTATAAATAACGATACTAACTATTCCTCCGGCAAGAAGTAGGGAAAGAACTCCTTGTAATGCTTTTATTGTTGTTTTCGGTCTGGTAACAAGAGTTTTATCTCCTCCCGGCAAATACCCCAAATTAAAAACTGCAGCTTTTAGCGGTACTTTTACCAACTCTGCAATTTGAGCATGATTTTCCTGAAAAATAATAACTCTGTCTTGAAAGTTATGCTTTTTAAGAAGACTCTTAGTACTTAAAATCGCCTTTTCTTGGATGTCAAAAGCGTAGACTTTCCCCGTTTTGCCTACACATTCAGCTAAGAATAAGGAATCCTTGCCATTACCACAGGTAGCATCTAGGCAAGCATCTCCTTCTTTAATGACTTCTGCCAACTTCTTGTGACCAAAAGCAAGTGCTTTTAATAATGAAGACATGAACTTCTCCTCCCAACATTAAAAGTAAGTTTATCAGTAAATCAACAAATCGGCAAATCAGTTTTTTGTAAGCTAAATTATAACTTTCTCTGCTTATTTTACTTGTTATTTGGAGGGGAGATCCTTCTTACTAATATAGAAATCGCCATCTGTATCCAGAACCGCCAAAAGAACTTCTTCAACTCCTCCAATGCTGTCTTCTCCCATTTTTTCTAAAAGCCAGCCGAGGTCTTTACCTGCTTTTTGCAGGTTTTCTGATAAAACTTCCCCATCACATATCAGGGTATGGGGTAATCCCTGGTAAGGCGGTTTTATGTTTACATCTGCCGGGGTAAGTGAGCGTCTATCAGATTTTAAAATTACACTCAAATCTCCCGACGTTTCCAGAATAGCATATTCTACATCAGCAATATTAAAAATATCGTTTCCACTCAATTGTTGCAGTAAATCGTTAATATTATAACGTATCCTGCGCATTTCCTTGTCCATGATAACACCTTTTTCTATCAAAACACTCGGAGTTCCTGTAATTAATTTGCGGAACCATTTAAACTTTAAACTCGTGTAAGAAAGTACCACTTCAGCCAGCATCAATGTAGCCATTGGAACAAGACCGACAATCAAAGGTTTTTCAAAATCTTCGATATAGATAGCAGCTGACTCGGCTATCATGATAGCTACTACCAAGTCAAAAGGGGATAGTTGTCCTACTTCTCGCTTCCCCATGATCCTGATAACGACCAAAACTGCTAGATAAAAAAACAAAGTACGATAAAATATTGTAATCATTTGTTCCCAAATCATTTCTATTCCCCTCTTGATTTCTGAA
>CAZIRG010000206.1:0-3350 GCA_964541505.1 uncultured Syntrophomonadaceae bacterium
AACGAAAATCCTTCGCAATATTGCACAGTTTATTTCATCACAAGCCCTTAGCCATTATTGATTAATAACTCACTAATAGTCCCTCGTTTTGCCCTATTACTGTTTATCATTCTTTTTGCTGCAACTCTTTCTATATTATATTTGCGATAAAGTTCATCAAAAAAGTTATCATTTTTGTCTACATTCTTGGGGTCAGAATTGCTAATCAATATCTCAGCACCTTTACTATGTATAGAATTAACGAAGTCTCTTAATTCAACTTGTTCTTTATCATTAAATGCATTTTCTGAGTAAGCTGTAAAACTTGATGTTTGATTTAATGGTCTGTATGGCGGATCAATATAAACAAATGTGCTATCATCTATAAAGGCTAAACATTCTTGATAAGCACCACATTTTATATTCACATCTTGCAAAAGTTCATTTATATTCATCAGGTTTTCCCTATCACAAATGAGAGGCTTTTTATACGCTCCCATGGGCACATTAAAAAGCCCTCTTTTATTCACTCTAAATAATCCATTAAAACATGTTTTATTTAAAAAAATAAACAGAGCTGCTTTTTTAATCTTTATTTCTTCATCGCCATTTCCATCGCCATTAACTTTCAAGTAATTAAATTTTTCTCGCATTTCTAAATACATTTCTTTACGCTCTTCTTTTTCTAATGGCCAGAATTTTTCCTGCATTTTGTCAAGTTCTGATACTAACTCCAGAACGTTTTCTTTTATCTGTTTATATCCATTAATAAGTTCTCCGTTAATATCATTCATCAATACTTCATTAATATCATAGTTTGACAAAATATCAAATAATACTGCTCCACCACCAACAAATGGCTCACAGTACTTATTAATTGTTCTTCCTAAATTCTCAGGATACTTTTCCCGTATAGTTTGGAGTAATTGTCCTTTACCGCCAGCCCATTTAATAAATGGCTTTACACCAACAACTTTCATCATCTGTTAAATCCTCTCTTTTGTATCATCTAATTCAAATGTAATGTCTAGTTTACAGGCTAAAGCACCGGCTATTTTTGATAAATCTCTTAGGTTGAAATTATTTCTACTCAATTTATTGCTTAAATTTTGCGGAGAAGTTTCTATTTTATGTGCTAACTCCTGCAGTGTCATTTTACGTCTTATTAATAAAACTCTAATTTTATCGCAAATATTCATAAACACTCACCTCTCCATTATCGCCACTATTATACACAATTTTAACATATAAATCAACCTTTTTAAAGTTTTTAAACCTTAAAGTGTATTTTTAATTATCTTTCAAGGTTATACTTATAAAAATCCTCCATTCTTAAAAACCGTTAAATTAATAGACGCTGACTTATATGATTTTTATGATTTGCGCTGATTTTTTATATAATACTTTTATCATATTCTAATCATAGTAATCAGCGTAAATCAGCGTCTAATGTTTTTTTAATGCACCAATTGTTAACTGTTAACCAATCTCTAAAACTCCGGCACCATTTTGTTTAATTCAGCTAGGCTGAAAACGGGGCCATCTTGGCAAACGTATTTTTCCCCGATGTTACAGCGGCCGCATTTGCCTACGCCGCATTTCATCTTCAATTCTAGGGTGGTGATAATCTGTTCCGGTACAAAGCCCAACTTTTCCAGCTCTTGCAAAACAAAACGGATCATAATCGGCGGACCGCAGGTGATAGCTATCTTGCCTTCCGGTCCGGGGGATAACTCTCGTAAGTAGGTGGGAACAAATCCTACATAACCATCCCACCCTTCGGTCTCTACATCTACAGTGATATTCACTTTGGCTTCTTCCTGTGGCCATTTTTCAAAAATATCTTCTTTGAAAGAAAGGTCTGCCGGTGTGCGAGCACCGTAAATTATTTCTATGATCCCATAATTTTTACGGTTGTCAAAGCAGTATTGTATCAGAGACCTGAGCGGTGCCAGACCAATACCTCCACCGATAAAAAGTAAGTCTTTGCCCTTAATAGTATCTAAAGGAAAACCATTGCCATAGGGACCACGCAAACCTACTTCCATGCCTTCCTGTAGCTCGTTGTGCAAATAGCCGGTAACTGTACCTACTTCCTTAACCGCAAGTTCCAAATATTCCGACCGGGTAGGACTGGAAGCAATAGAAAAAATAGCTTCTCCTACCGGGGGAACGGAGAGCATGGCACACTGCAAGGGCACATGACCAAAGGACTCGCCTTCTTTTAGCTTGAGAAAAAAACGTTTGATATCTGCTGTGTCTTGGATAATTTTTTCTACCACAGCCAATTGTGGCAAAATAGGATTAACTATCACTTTCTTCACTCCTTGTTACTTGCTCGGGCAACCACTGACCCAGTGACTGAGTGACTAAGTCAGCCTACGGCTGTCAGTGAGTAAGTAAGGATAAAGCACGACGAGGCAATTGTCACACTTATCTACTCACTTACTGACTTACTGACTCCTGACTCACTTCCTTAATCACCTGAATAATATCCAGATTAACAGAGCATTTTCTGACGCAACGACCACAACCCACACAGCCATGAACCTCATTGAAAAGCTGCGGATAGTAGTTCAACTTATGCATAAAACGATTGCGCACTCTCTCTTTGCGAGTCGGCCTGGGATTATGCCCGTGACCCATAGCGGTATATTCTTTATACATACAGGAATCCCAGCAACGGAAACGTACCCCACTATCCATGGAACCGTCATCTTGTATGTCAAAACAATGACAGGTAGGGCACAAATAAGTACAGGTACCACACCCCAAGCAACGACGGTAAAATTTCTCCCAGATAGAATGTTCAAACATTGCCGCCAGTTTTTTTGTTACCCCTGACAGGTCAGGGCTATGTTCTTTCAGTAAAGTAGCTGCTGTCACTCGATGTTTTTCTAGACTGTTTTTTTCTGATGTAATAACATCTTCCATTAAATCTGCTGCTTTTTTAAACAGTTTTTCGCCTTTTTCGCTCTGAAAGGAAACCAAATAGTACTGTTCAGCAGGGTAAAAAAACACATCAGCTCCTGCTGATCCCATAGGCTCTATATCAAAAGCAGTGCAGAAACAGGTGGGGTGCGGTTTTGAACAACCTAAAGCTACCAGTATAGTACTATCTCGCCTGTTCTTATAAGCAACATCCACAGGTTCATTTAAAAAAACCTTATCTAATAGCTCAATACTATAAACATCACAGGGACGAATGCCAAAAATTATCTGGGAACCACTGTAAGAGGCTTCTGAAAACGAAAGTTTTCCTTCCTCTCTTTTAAAAGAAAAAATATTTTCTGATTGGGGAAATAAAAGATCCTTGGGCGGTAAAAGACTGTTCAAAGTCTCCAAGTCAACTTCTGCATCTTCCTGCCAGA
>CAZIRG010000207.1:0-3329 GCA_964541505.1 uncultured Syntrophomonadaceae bacterium
CAGCTTTCCACTATGTCCACGCTCCTAGTAACCCCGATGGCCATGCTGAGTGGCGCCTTCTGGCCAAGAGAGATTATGCCTGAGCTCATGCAAAGCATAGGTAATTTTCTACCGATCTCCTGGTTAATGTATGCTGCCGAAAAAATTATTATGGGCGAAGGGATTGTTGCTGCCTACAAAGAAGTTATTATTTTACTACTGTTTGCGCTGGTGTTTTTCCTGGCGGGGTCATACAAGAAAGTAGAAGAGAATTAAGAAAAATGAAAACAAGGAGATAACAACATTGTTAGAGAAGTAAATAATAAGTGCGAAAGGGTAAAAGGGTAATGATTAACAAAATGCAGAGAGGGTCATACTTTTTTGTTGTCATGGGGCTTTAGCCCCCTATTTTGACAAATTTACAGCTTATAATTTTGAGGTATTTTGAGGTATATTAATGTTTTACGATTTCGAGTAAAAAGTGAAAACAATTGAGAGAGAAACAATTACTTAATAAAAGCAATGAGGAGGCAAAAGTTATGTTTAAAAAGCGTTTTCTAAAATCCTGGGTTTTTGTAGTATTTATAGTATTTGTTGTTTCTATATTACTCACGGGGTGTTCTTCTCCTGCTGGAGATGAGCCTGCTGTAACAGAGCCCGATCTAATAGATGAGGCAAAGCAGGAAGCAACAGAGGAGCCTATTGCGGAAGGAACTGACACCCCAAAGCCCGAAGAGCCTACCGCCCCAGAGATAGCCACTGTTGAAGATGTCGCTGATGGTAGCCTCATACCGGAAAAGTTTTCTCATGTATTGCTCTCAAGCTGTTGCAGCATATATCAGAACGAACATTGATTTTACTAATCAGAAGGCACAGAAAATCTTGAGAATAGCAGTGTAATTTGTTTAATCGAGTAAAACGAGGAAGCTATTACTCTGCCCTAAGAGCAAGATCACCGATACACACATAAAATCTAGCGAGCGAGGCATTGCTGTAACATCTAACTAATTACAAAAATTCAATAACGAGAAAGGCTGAGTAGTTACAATTATTGATATGTGGCAGTTTTGATTAAATGCCATAGACCCACAACTAAAGCCGTGGGTTTGTAGAGATACGAGCCTAAAGTTTTTAGTCAAAAGCAGTTTATGTGCTATGACCAGTTTCAACGTGGGAGAGGGTGCTAAGTTATACGGCGGACTAACATCTTACGGTTTACGGTTTACAGTTTATAGTTTATAGTTTACAGTGATTACGAAGTTACAATTTGCTATACTATACAATAATTAACTGGCAACTGGCAACTAATTTATGATCCATTGCTCACCGGTTTTTAACCGGAAAATGGTTGTAACTGAATAGTTACAAGTTAAGTAGGATATACCCCGGGGTGCTTCTCCGGCTCCAGGCTCTATGGTACAGCATTAAACAGCTAGCAGAGTGCTACCGGCAGTGTGTTATACGACATATAAATAGAAAAAACCATAGGGTAGGATTATAAAAAATAATTGAAAGGTTGGTGAGGGTTACCAAATGAAGAAAAAAGCCTTTACAGAAGAGAAAGTAAAGCAATTAAAAGTATTAAAAAATGTTTTGGGCTAAAGAGCTTGAAGAACCGTGGAAGTATTTTTTAGATAATTTTGCCGAAAATAATGATTTTATGGATGCTGGTGAAACTAAAGATGAACACTCTTTGTTAGTAAATGTTATTGCTGTTGCCATCGGTCGGCTATTTGGAGCTAATAAAGTCGTAATAGATAAACTGGCAATAATAGAAATTACGGAGCATAAGTTTTATTATGGAGTCTGTCTGGCAAATGGTATGATGACTGCTTTTATTTATGCCGAAGATATTAATACTGGTCTTCTTAATATTCTAACATCTTTACTCGAAGGGCGGCAGGACATAATCCGCTTTTCAAAAACCGAACTAGATGATGGATATGAAAGCAAAGTTACAATAGTTAAGAATTATTTAAAACACTGAATCCACCGAGGATGGTTTTTTGACACGATCGCAATCCGGTGCATTTTTTGTTAAACAGCAATGCTTTTTGGCATAATATGCACAAGAGAGTTTTGTCTAATCTAATCTAGAGAAAGTATGCGGGAGGTTTTTAAATGCCTAACAATTCTTTTTATCCATCTTCACAAAAAGAAAAAATCCCCGGCTGGTTAAAACCTTTCTTCTGGGATGTTTACTTGGAGGATTTAGACCTGCAGGCACACCAAATTTTCATCATTGAACGCTTGCTTAACGAAGGAGATCACCACACACTGCTCTGGCTGTTTCAAACTTACCCAGAAAAAACCATTAAAGAAGCCGTTAAAGTAAGTAAAGCTCTCTCTGTAAAAACTGCTAGCTGTTGGCAAAATTATTTTGGCTTAAAGAAAGAAGAGATGCAATGTACTGGAATGTTCTCGGCCGGTCCAGACAAATTATACTAAAAAAAATAATACAAATTATGCCTGTTGCAGACAGTTATCTGGCTGGTGGGACAGCACTTGCTTTATTGTTTGGGCACAGAAAATCCTTTGATTTTGATTGGTTTACTGTACATAATTTTAATCCTGAAGATATTTATCAAAAACTATCCCAAGCAGGAAAAGTTAAAATAACGGAAACAAAAGAAGGAACTTTCCACGCTCTTTTGGATGATGTGCAAGTTTCTTGGTTGCATTATCCCAATCCTTTACTGGCGCCCTTAATCAAAACAAAAGAACTGCCTGGGCTAAAACTGGCTTCTCTAACAGATATTGCGTTAATGAAATGGGCAGCTATCAGCTACCGAGGAGCCAGAAAAGATTTTATTGATCTTTATATAATTCTGCAACAAGAAAGCGATTTAACTCTTTTAGTAAATCTTTTACCTCAAAAATATCCAAAAGCAGAAATAAATTATTATCATATGGTTAAAAGTCTCTCTCATTTTGAAGAAGCGGAAAGAGAAGCTGCTCCCAAAATGATAACTACTTTAGAATGGTCAGCAGTTAAAAAATACTTTTTACAACAGCAAAAAATATTACTTAAAAAAATTTCTCTCTTACCATTTGACAATTAGCAAACTTTCTTTTTATTCCTCAAAGCAAAAAACACAGCAATTGCTATAAATCCAGCAACCACTACCAAAATAGTAGTAATTCTAGGACCACCTACTGCAACCGGATCGCCAACTCGCCACTCTGCTCTATGCCCTTTACTATCTGTGGCAACCAAAAAAGCAGCAGCTAAATCCGGAGAATACCTGAAATAACCCTGCTCATCCACGCTCATCCACTTTTCCGCTGGCTAACTCCCAAGGCGACCGCATATGAAAAAGTTTAATTTATTACTCTGCTCTGTGCCAAGC
>CAZIRG010000208.1:0-3325 GCA_964541505.1 uncultured Syntrophomonadaceae bacterium
CTCCATCAATCCGCAATTTGCCTTTAAAAAAGAAAATTCCTATAGAATTAAATTATTGGTTTCCAGCAACCGAAAGTTTTGATATGCTAACCAACAAGTGGCATGAATTTAAAAGTGGAAGGCTTAGTAAAAAAGATTAAAGGAGGACGAATGCAAATGGCAAAGATTACAATTCAGAAATTAAAGACTATGAAACAAAATGGTGAAAGAATAAGTATGACTACAGCATATGATTATCCTACTGCTTTACTAGTAGATAGAGCAGGCATAGAAGTTATTCTTGTGGGAGATTCATTGGCTATGACGGTTTTAGGGTTAGACAGTACTGTCCCTATAGTTATGGAGGAAATGATTTATCATATACGACCAGTGGTGAGGGGTGCTAAAAATGCATTAATTGTAGGAGATATGCCCTTTGGTTCCTATAATGAAAGCAAAGAACAGGCCATAAGAAATGCAACAAGGCTGATGAAAGAAGGGGGCTGTGATGTTGTTAAATTAGAAGGAGGAGTCGAGGTTAAAGATACTGTAAAAGCCATAGTAGATGCTGGTATACCGATTATGACTCATATTGGCTTGACTCCCCAAACTGTTTCTCAGATGGGAGGCTTCAAAGTGCAGGGCAAGGATATTAAAGCTGCTAAAGCTTTGGTGAAAGCTGCTTTGGCGCATGAAAAAGCTGGTGCTTTTGCAATAGTTCTTGAATGTATTCCTGAAGAGCTCGGAAAGGTAATTTCCGAAAGGATCTCTATCCCTACTATTGGCATTGGTGCTGGACGGCATACTGATGGTCAGGTGTTAGTATTTCATGATTTAGTTGGTCTTTTTGAAAAATTTACCCCCAAATTCGTCAAAAAATATCTAGATCTTACAAAAGAGATTCTTAAATCTCTGGAAACATATAAAGATGAAGTTAAGGGTGGTAAGTTTCCTGCTCAAGAGCATGTGTTTGATGGCTTAGACGTAAAAGATATTTAAAAGAAACCATAATCATAAAATAAATTGATGAGGAATTGATTCAAATAAATAAGAGTTGCACCTTGAGCGAATATAGGAGGCTGGAGTTGCTTGGGCAACATAGAGGCTAACTATATTTGTTCAGGGTTTATGAGGAACTGAACATATGGCAATAGGAGGAGGGGGAATTTTGAAGATAGCTATCTTGGGAGCAGGAGCCATGGGTTGCCTGTATGGGGGAAAATTGGCAGAAACGGGGCAAGATGTTTGCTTACTTGATATTTGGGAAGAGCATGTAGAAGCTATAAATGAAAGGGGTCTGAAGATTGAGGGGATTGGTGGTGACAGGGTTATTACAAATGTAAAAGCTGTAACTACTCCGGTAAATTTAGGAATTGCCGATTTGGTTATAATTTTTGTTAAAGCCATTGTTACTAGTAAGGCTTTGAAAGAAGCAATTTCATTGATTGGCGAGAATACAATGGTTTTAACATTACAGAATGGTCTGGGTAATATAGAAAAAATCATTTCTGTGGTTGGTCGGGAAAAAATTATTGCAGGAGTAACAGCACACGGTTCAACAATGCTTTACCCAGGTAAAATCAGACATGCTGGCACAGGGGATACGAACATTGGTGAGTTAGATGGAACTATAACTGATAGGATTAAGAATCTTGCAGAAGTATTTAATAAAGCAGGTTTCAAAACTAATGTGGTAGATAATGTTTTAGGATTTATTTGGGACAAGTTAATAGTAAATATCGGGATTAATGCTCTTACGGCTATTACCGGTTTAAAAAATGGTCAGTTAATTGAATTCAAAGAAACCGAAGAGCTTTTAGAATTGTCAGTTTTAGAAGCAGTAGAAGTGGCAAAGAAAGAGGGAATAAAACTAAATCACGTTGATTTTGTAGCTTATACAAAAAAGGTATGTGAATTGACGGCAGAGAATAGAGCATCAATGCTTCAGGACGTTTCTAATAAATGCAAAACTGAGATCGAAGTAATAAATGGTGCAATTGTCAGAAAAGGAGAAAAGTTGGGGATACCAACACCTGTTAACAAAGTACTATTGAACCTTGTATCTGTGATTCAGCAGACTTATGGCAGTGATAGGTGGTAATTACTCAGGTTCAAAACAACCTGAGTAGCTATCTCTGAAAATGTTCCCTTAATGAAGGTGAGAGAAATTACAAATAGCAAAAATTTATGAAGATCAACTACGAGAATTAAAATTGGGAAAACCAAAAGAATTAAGAGAAAAAAGGAGAGAATTTAAGAATGGTTAGAAAAAATAAAGCGTTGTTCGTGTTACTGATTGGTTTATTTATAATAGGTTTACTAACTGGGTGTAGCGGAGGGGAAGATTCTGGTGAAGAAGGGGCAGAGCAAGTTGAAAAGTTTGTTTTTAAATTGGGACATGTTGTTAATGAAAGTCATCCCTATCATCTTGGAGCAGCAAGGTTTAAAGAAATTGTAGAAAAAGAAACAGATGGCAATATAGAGATAGAGTTGTTTTCAAATAGTCAGCTTGGTACCGGCGAAAGAGATCATGTTGAAGGATTGCAATTAGGTACTATTGACATTGTTGTAACCTCAACAGGTCCGTTAAGCGGTTTCGAACGAAAGTTTATGCTTTTTGATTTTCCATTTTTGTTTAGAGATAGAGAGCATGCCTTTAAAGTTCTTGATGGTGAAATTGGTCAATATGTTTCAGGTTTGCTTGAAGAACAAGGGATAAAAGGGTTAGCATGGTACGAAAACGGTTTTAGACACTTAACAAATTCAAAATACGAAGTTTTGACGCCAGAAGATGTTAAAGGACTAAAAATAAGAACTATGGAAAATGAGGTTCATATGGCTATTTGGCGAGCCATGGATGTAGATCCTACACCAATGGCGTGGGGCGAGGTGTTTATGGCTTTACAGCAAGGTACCGTTGATGGGCAGGAGAATCCGATTCCTGTTATTTATACTCAGAAAGTTTATGAAGTCCAAAAGTATCTTTCACTTACTGGACATGTTTTTTCACCTGCTATGTTGCTTATGAGCAAGGTAGAGTTTGATAAGCTACCAGAAGAATATCAAGAGATAGTACTAAAAGCTGCCGAAGAATCTGCCATTTTGCAAAGGGAGTTGATAGCCTCCATGGAAAGTGAGCAGATAGAGAAATTACAAGAAGCTGGCATGGTGATATCTTATCCTGACAGTACCCTCTTTTTAGAAGCTACAAAAATAGTTTATGAAGAATTTAAGCCAGAATTGGGTGAAGCTGGAAAATTTCTTTATGAAATAATTAACATGAATTAACTAGATTTTATAGGAATTTTCTTTTTTAAATGCAAGTTGCGGATTGATGGAGTTGCCG
>CAZIRG010000209.1:0-3298 GCA_964541505.1 uncultured Syntrophomonadaceae bacterium
ACGTTTAAGTATCCGAATGTGAAGTGAGGAAGTTTACAGTTTACAGTTTACAGTTAACGGGAGTTCCCCTTCCGAATTGGAGGTGGGGAGTTGGAACAAACACCAAGGAGGACTTTCCCAGCTTCTCACTTATACCTTTCGCAAGCTCGCTCAGAGCTTGCCCTGAGCGGAGTCGAATGGGGTGACAGGCATGGCTAAAATATGGAGATTATTTTTTAGTCATTCCTGACTCACTATTAAGAAGTGAAGGCTAGGAATACGAGCTTGGTGAAAGCGAAGAGTATGAGCTTGAACAGTGCCTGACAAGCGATAGCGAAGGCAGGGAGTCCATATTGAGAAGTAAGCTTTATTATATAATTAAAACCATGCGACCCAAGCAGTGGACAAAGAACCTATTTGTTTTGGCTGGAATTGTTTTTGCCGGGGAAATTTTTGCTTGGCAGAAACTTTTTCTTTCTTTGGCGACACTGTTTTTTTTCTGTCTTCTTTCCGGTGCTGTTTATATTTTTAACGACATCTCCGACCTGGAACAGGACAAACTTCACCCTCGTAAATCCCGGCGTCCGCTGGCTGCCGGCTTACTGAACTTGAAAACGGCGACTTTTGCCGGCTATCTTTGTGTTATTATTTCTCTGGTCGGCATGTTCCTTTTAAGCCCAGCTGTGGGAGTTGCCGGCGCAGGTTACCTGCTGGTCAACATTTTATACGTTCATATACTCAAAAAGCAGGTGATTCTAGATATTTTGGCCATTGCAGCAGGCTTTGTGCTTAGAGTGCTGGCCGGGGCAGCGGCAGTGGAAGTGCCTGTTTCCCCCTGGCTTCTTTTGTGCACAATACTACTCTCTTTCTTTTTAGGGCTGGGGAAACGTCGTTATGAGCTGGTAACACTAGCAGAAAAGGCCGGCGAACATCGCAGCAGTCTTTCGGATTACAGTCTTCCTTTGCTGGATCAGATGATTTCTGCCGTTACTTCCGCTACTTTGTTGGCCTATTCCTTATATACATTTCTTTCGGCAGAGGCAAATCACCATATGATGGCATCTATCCCCTTTGTTTTATACGGTTTGTTTCGCTATCTTTATTTGCTATATAAGAACGGAGAGGGAGGCAGCCCAGAAGAGCTGCTTTTACAAGATAAGCCCTTGCTGATAAATTTATTGCTGTGGGGAATTGTAGTTCTGGCTGCTGTTTATTTTGTGTAAGGAGTTGAAAAAGATGAGCAAGGTTGCAATTTTAAAAACAACCCCGGAGCGAGTTATAGAAGATTACCGGCAGGTTATGGAGCTGGCGGATTACCAAAAATATTTACCGCCAGAAAAAGATACTTTGCTGAAGCTCAATCTTTCCTGGACAAAATATTTTCCGGCCTGTTCCAGCCAGCCTTGGCAGGTGGAAGGTGTTATCAATACACTTCTTAAAGGTGGTTATAAAAAAGAAAAATTGCTGCCAGTTGAAAACAAAACGGTAGTTACCGATCCGTTGGCAGGTTCCAAAAATAATAGATGGAACGGTGTGTTTGCTAAATACGACCTTAGATTCCAGCCTTTGACAGAGGTAGCATGGGAGAAGTTAAATATAAAGAGAGAGTTGCTGGTTTTGGATAAAATTTTTCCGACAGGAATAATGGTGCCAGCTATGTTTGCCGGGAAAAATGTGCTACATTTGCCAACGGTAAAAACCCATGGTCACAGTACAACCACCGGGGCAATCAAAAACAGTTTCGGAGGGCTTTTAAAAGAGGTACGCCACCATTGTCATAAATATATTCATAAAGTTTTGGTTGACCTGATGATTATTCAACAGGAACTTCATAGTGGCATCTTTGCTGTTATGGATGGCACTGTCTGCGGCAATGGGGCCGGACCTAGAACTATGTTGCCAGTAGTGAAAAACTTGATTTTAGCCAGTGGCGATTCTGTGGCGATAGATGCTGTAGCAGCTAAACTCATGGGCTTTGACCCTCTTTCTATTCCCTATATTCGTCTTTGCCATGAACTCAAACTGGGCAAGGGAGATGTTAAAGATATTGAAATCGTGGGGGAAGGTATAGAAGAAGAAAACTTTGCCTTTGAGACCAAAAAAAGCCTGGTTATCTGGGGAGATCAGTTGCTGCGCAAGGGGCGGCTTAAATTTCTGGAACGATTATTGCTACATACGAAACTGGTAGCCTGGGCACCTTTGGCTAGCAATATTTACCATGACTTATTGTGGTATCCGCTAATCGGACAGAGCAGGATAAAAGAATTTAACCAGACGGGCTGGGGTAAGCTTTTCCAGCGATATGAAAAAACATGAAAGAGCTGCCTATAAAAATTGGTCCGGCAAAGAAAAAAATCATCTTCGCATTTTTATTGAGTTTTTTACTTTTTGCTGTTATTTTTTTTCTCTCTGATATTAGAGCAGTTTTACTGGTAATACAATCTTTTGATCTGAAATTTTTACCGCTTATCTTCTGCCTGGCGCCTTTAAATTACTGTCTTCGTTTTGTTAAATGGGAATATTTCAGGAAAAAAATAAATATTGACATCGACCAAAAAGAGAGTGCCGCTATTTTCTTGGCTGGACTCAGCATGACGGTAACTCCTGCTAAAGTCGGCGAGGTGCTAAAGGCTTGGCTGCTAAAAAAAAGATATGATGTGAAGTTAGAAAAAGGAATTTCTCTAGTAGCTGCCGAACGCTTTACTGATGCTGTCAGTATGCTCATTTTGGCGGCAGCAGGGGCAGCAGTGTCAGGGTATGGCCGCGAAATTTTATTCCTAGTGGCACTCATTTTATTGGGGGCAGGTTTTTTGTTTAAAAACACTTACCTGCTGCCAAAAGTAATAAGCATAATGTCCCAAGTGACTTTTTTGAAGAGATTTTCAGAAACTGCTGCTGGTTTTCACAAGTCAATGCAGCTGTTGTTGGACTTAAAAAGTTTTTTGTATGCTACGGCTCTAGGTGTTGTTTCTTGGTCATTGGAAGGCGTGATTATCTTTCTGGCTTTTAAAGCCTTAGGGGTAGAGTTTCCTCTTTTCCTCTCTGTGATGGTGGTCTCCTTTTCTGCCTTGGTGGGAGCTGTTTCCATGCTGCCCGGCGGATTGGGAGCAGCAGAAGGAAGTATTTTTGCTTTGCTCCTACTGTTTGGCATTTCTCCGGCTCATGCTGCCCCGGTCACCTTGCTTACCAGGATTTCCACCTTATGGCTAGGGGTTGCCTTGGGGAGTTTTTGGTTATTAGGAAGTGAGAAGTGAGAAGTGAGATGTGAGATGTGAGAAGAAGGTAACTCTCGGAGCTCATTCCAACTTCCCACCTCCCA
>CAZIRG010000210.1:0-3295 GCA_964541505.1 uncultured Syntrophomonadaceae bacterium
TTGTTTGGATTGGATAACAGGGTGACACTATCACAGATTAACCAATTTTGGTGCATTAAAGCTTGACAAAAAGCATTTTATCTGATAAAGTGTAAGCAAGTTAAATATTTTCTCCGAGTCTTTATTCCTTGTTAGTTGTAAAGGTGTTCATGGAATATAGACCGACAGGGTGTGATGGGAAACGATCATGCCTCCCAGTGCGGAAAGGAGATGTTGCTGAGTGTTTTAAGCTTAAGTCTTAGAGCAAATATTGTGGGGTGTAAGGCAACGGCTTCTTCTGTAGAAGGAAGAAGCCGTTATTTTTTCAGACTATCATTAAAAAGAAGGAGTTTTTGCGTGATGAATTTTAATTATAACAAAGGTCGAATTATGAAGAGGAAAGCGGCAAACTTTTGGTTACTAATGTTGGTGTTGTTGATGTTAACTGTCACGATAACTGCTATAGTTGGGTGTGGACCGGCGGCAGATGAGCCAAAGCAGCAGGAAGTTGTAGACCCCCCCCAAGACCTCGTAGAGGAGGAACCACCTGCAGAGGTGACAGAAGCGACGCTAGTGGCAGCACGGGAGAGACTGAAGGTAGCGACAACAACCAGTCTCTATGATACTGGATTGTGGACTTTTTTAGAACCGATATTTGAAGAAAAGTATGCTGTTGAACTGGATATTCTTTATGCCGGCACCGGCAAAGCATTAGAATGGGGTAAAAGAGGAGATGTAGATGTTATTGCCACTCATGCCAGATCTCGTGAAGAAGCTTTTGTTGCGGAGGGCTATGGTGTTGAGCGAGTTGTTTTTGCCTATAATTATTTTCTTATTGTAGGTCCGGCAGCTGATCCGGCAGGAATTAAGGGGTTAAGCCCCGAAGAAGCCTTTAAGAAGCTGATGGCAACCGGCGAGGGTAAATTTGTCTCCCGGGGAGATGATTCCGGTACCCATGGCAAAGAAAAAGCTATTTGGCAGGCGGCTGGTTTTGACTATGAAACCGAAGTCAGGGAAGCCGGCGAATGGTATATAGAATCAGGTAGAGGTATGGGACCCACCATAGTGATGGCCAATGAAAAACAAGCTTATACTTTGGTTGATATGGGTACTTTTCTAGCCTTCAAGGGTGATATTGAACTGGTGGCATTGGTAGAAGAAGGTGATATTTTATTAAACGTTTATTCTATTATTGCTGTAAATCCGGACAAGCATCCTCGAGCTGATATTGACATGGCGAATAATTTGATCGATTTTCTTACTTCGCCTGAGATACAAGAGCTTATTGGTCTTTATGGTGTAAAAGAGCACGGCAGGCAGCTATTTACTCCTTGTGCGGGAGTAGAATCGAAGTAAATTAGAGATAAAAAGGTTAAGAGGCTAAGAGGTTAAGAGGTTAAGAGGTTAAGAGGTTAAGAGGTTAAGAGGCTAAGAGGGGACGAGTGAAAGAAATTGACTGAAATGTGGCAGGGTTTGCTCAAAGCTATGGAACTTATTATTTCTTTTGACCCGGAGGTTATGGAAATAGCCGGCAGGTCGCTGAGAATCTCAGCGACTTCGGTTTTTTTGGCTTCTTTTATTTGCCTTCCTCTAGCCGGGCTGATTCATTTTTACAAATTTCCAGGCAAGAGACCCTTGATAAATTTAATTCAAACCCTTTTTAGTGTACCGACTGTATGTGTGGGCTTATTTGTTTTTGTCCTTTTTTCCAGGGTTGGTCCTTTCGGTGCTTTAGGTTTAATGTTTACACCAACGATTATGGTGATAGGCCAGATGGTGCTGATTACACCGGTACTGCTTGGTTTGACGATTGCAGCATTAAGCGGTGTGGGTAAGGAGATTGAGGATACGGCTATTTCCCTTGGAGCCAGCAACTTCCAAACTATTGCTATGATCATCAAAGAAGCTAGGTTTGCCGTTATAGCTGCTGTGATCATGGGTTTTGCTAGGGCACTCTCCGAGGTAGGGGTGGCTCTTATGGTTGGTGGCAATATCAAGGGATTCACACGGGTTTTAACTACGGCTATAGCCCTAGAGACGCAGCGAGGAGAACTGGAATTGGCATTAGCCCTAGGAATTATTCTTGTTTTTCTGGCTTTTGTATTTAATTTGGTATTAAACAGGATACAGCGGAGGTGATGTAGATGCCTTTGATAGAAATTAGAAATTTATCTAAAAAACATGGTCCAAAGGAAATATTAAAGAACGTCAACATGACGGTTAACAGCGGTGAAACCTTTGCCCTTATCGGTCCTACCGGAACAGGTAAAACAACTTTGCTGCGCCTGCTTGATTTGCTTGATACTCCCTCCGCAGGGAAAATTTATTTTGATGGTCAAGATACTGCCGCCCCGGCAAAAATAAGGCTAAAAATACGCCGCCGTATGGGTTTTGTTCTTCAAAAACCAGTTGCCTTTAATATGACTGTTTATGAAAATATTGCCTGCGGTTTAAAATGGCACGGCAGGGATAAACATGCTACGCAACGCCGGGTTGACGAAGTTCTGGAAATGGTCGATATGATTGCCTATAAAGACAGAAACGCCAAAACGCTCTCCGGTGGGGAAATGCAGCGAGTAGCTATTGCTAGGGCGATAGCGGTTGAGCCGGAACTCTTGTTGCTGGACGAACCGACCGCTAACCTTGATCCTGCTTCCATAACGAAAATAGAAGAATTGATCAGCAATATCAGACAGCGCAATGTTACTGCGATTATCATGGCGACACATGATATGGTACATGGGCAACGCCTGGCAGATAGAACCGGGGTGTTGATTAACGGGAAAATACAGCAATCCGGAGACTTTAATGAGATATTTGTTTTGCCGGGGAACAGAAAAGTGGCTGAATTTGTCGGTATGGAAAATATTATTGAGGCACAAGTTATTTCCAGCCAGGAAGGGGTTGTTTCTTTGGATGCCGGTAAGCAGAGAGTTATCGAAGCGGTGGCAGAGTATGCTGTCGGGAAGAAAGTTTTTGCCTGTATCAGACCAGAGAACATCATTTTGTCGTTGAATAGAGTTTCCAGCAGCGCCAGAAACTCCTTTAACGGAAAAATAACTGCCGTGGTGCCGGAAGGTCCTCTGATGCGGATTAAAGTAGATTGCGGCTTTCCACTAGTTATCCTAGTGATGAAACAATCGGCAGGGGAAATGGAGTTGCGAAAAGGAAAACAGGTTTTTGTGAGTTTCAAAGCCACGGCTGTACATGTTATACTTCTTCGAAATCAAGTTGTTTGAATAAATCATCTACATTATCAAATACTAGATGGTTATCTAACTTGATTTTTGTTTTTATATCAATAATTTCTTCTTTT
>CAZIRG010000211.1:0-3265 GCA_964541505.1 uncultured Syntrophomonadaceae bacterium
TGTTTTTCATACTCCGACGATAAATGGCTTAGTATGAATAATGCAGGTTAACAAACCCTCTGGCGAAGGTAAAAATACCTAAAATATACAAGGATAACTTCATAATTTATGATGATTGGAAAAGCATTCTTACTCACATTAAAATGGAAACAAAATTTTTGGAGGGAGATTACCTTAAGGCACAAAAGAGACATCTATTGATGGAGAGATTATTCACGCTAAAGATGATGTTTATAAATAATAAGGAGCTTTCGGTTAAAGAAGCAGCAAATGAGTTAGGGGTTTCAAAAAGGACGATAGAAAGGGATATAAATAAACTCTACCAGATAATGGATTTTGCATTTTCTTATGACAAGAAGGAAAAAAGGTATAAACATTCCGATGATATTTCAGAGAAGGATAGGGTTGAAATATATGATTTTCCAGAATTATATAAAAGGGAACGTCCCCAAATTAGTATGCATAAAAAGGACAAGGAGAAAAAGATTGGACGATATACCTGGATAATTAACTATCTTTTGGAAAAGAAAAAACTTTTTGCAAAACGATATCTTGATGAGAAAGACCCAGGGGTAAGCTTGAGAACGCTGCAAAGAGATTTAAAAGAACTAATGCTTTTGTATCCCTGCATAAAATATGACTCGGTAAATAAGTATTATTATGTGGACAACAGATTGATGCCATGCGAATGGAAAATAAAATTGGTTGGCATTTCTGAAAAAAAGTAAAGACATTGTGCAAGCAAGAAAGATAATAAAACATAAGGGGAGATAATACTATTTTCAGGGCTGATTGGTTTATTTTTATCTTTTGGAGTCTGCTTTGCTAACAGTGCACGGGACCCTGGCGATGGTTCCATCCTCATTAATGATTTCGCAGGTGACACGGATAGAAACTTGGTTAAAGAAGAACTAAGCAAACCCTGCGGACCTAGGGAGAAGGATGTGGAGGATTCTCTCTCAAGCGAGCCTTCGGCAGAAACACTGCCCATACAAATGTGGGCACTAATTGGGGCAATCATTCTTTTGATAATAATGGTAGGATTTGCTGTCTTCAAAACATTTGATGGTGAAGCAGTATTTTATAGTAGTTATTTTGATTTGTTTCTAAGCTTTGTGCCGGTTATTGTATTTTTTGTAGGGTGTTATTTCATTGTTAATATGTATTCTGGCGAAGAAGATTTGCTTACAGTTTTAGCTGTAGCATCGGCACTGGGGGCACTCATCTATAACTACTTCAGAGCCTTTCAGTATAACACTCACAGCAAGCTTCTTGCTTTCTGTGTAGGAACTGGACGCATTAGTCTTGGCTACTTGCTCCCTATTTTCATAGTGCTCAGTTATTTAGGAGGAACCTCAAAGCGTGAAGGGGAGAGTGAAGAATCTTACCAGGCACGCCGTACAGCAGATACTATACAAAGGATGGCGTTGGTAGGGGCTCTAGGCATTCTTCTTGCGAAACTTGTAAGAAGTCCAGCCGCTTTGAGGATTAATAAAATATTCTGAAGAAGATTTAAGGGTTATCCTTGAAGAAGAGATGGCAAGAGTGAGGTCTCTGGGATATGACAGCTACACGAATTATACACAGGAAGTGGAAGTTGAGGAAGAATTTGACCCTTACAAGGTGCTGGAAATTTCACCCGGAGTTTCAAAAGAGGATGTGAAGAAGGCATATAGAAAGTTGTGCACACTTTATCACCCGGACAAAGTGGCTACTTTAGGCGAAGATCTAAAGAAAGTAGCAAATAAGAAAATGCAGGATATGAATAAGGCATATGAAATGCTGATGAGGAACTATGAGCAGGGAGATTCTGGAGCATCCAAGCAAAAACAAAAAGGCCCAAAAAAATAAAGCGCGGGGAGCGGAATTAACCCTGGCAAAAGCAGGGGGAAGATGTCCCAACTGCCGGAAAGGAATAAGGGAGGGGAATAAATTCTGCAAACATTGTGGAGCAAAGGTTGAGGAGGATGGAATTGGGGCTGAGGAAGAGCAGGCACCCAAACCCGAGGGTGGTGACAAAGATGAACATGATAGTTCGGAGGTTCCCACAAGTTCTGGGCATGTGCAAACTCGTGCACAACTGCAAACTCGTTCAATGCTTCCAGCTGCATTTGACCAAACTATTGAGATGTGGCTAAAGAGGTGTGAGTTATGGGGCAAACTTAATTATTTTCATGTTTGTCCATATAAAAAACGTAAAGAACGTATTTCAAAAGCACGTGCATTGCATCTTTGGGCAGATTTGGACTTGACGAGGATGTACGGAAAATGGGTTTTTAAGGAGCTTGCAATTAATGCTGTAGAGTCTTCTCGTACTTTTAGAGATCTTGATGGAAAGGAGAGGATTGAGAAGATTATTTTGGTTGCTGATTTGGTGCCAGAAATGAAACGGTCATTGGGTTGGAAGTGGAAACTTTTTAGATGGTAAAATAGGAGGGTATAAAAATGGCATTTGGAATATCGCCCGGTGTGTATGTAAAGAAGTTAGATTTATCCACAGCTTGTTGGGGGAGTTGCCTCTGCAATTGGAGGTCTCGTTGGTGTTTTCGCATAAAGGTATGGGCAGTCAAGACTTGAAGGAAAAAATACGCGGTGCCAATCTGAGAATAATAGGAAAGAAAGGATGGCAGCTCGGCAAAGATTATATTGAAAGCGATAGTGGTCAAATAATTGTATTTAAGGATGTTAGACATAATTTTTATGGTCCTAGCTACGAAGCAATTTTGGAAAACACAGGATGGAGAGATAGGTTATGTAAGCCATATACACAATTCCCACAATCTTTTAAGAAAGCTGTAGAAAAAGACGAGAACCTTAAACATCGTTCATTTAAAGAATTAGCAAGTAGCAATAGTTCGGATGCCCTATTGATGAATGTCTTTTGTTGTCCCACTGTAAAGGAGGACATAAGAAGCTTTTTTGAGATTAAGGGTAAGCCGAGGTTGGATTTTGGGAAGAAATTTAAAAACAATGGGGGAATTCCAATTCCATGTGAGAAAAGGTCTACGGAGATAGACTGCTATGTTCCTGGCAATCTAATCATTGAAGCAAAATTAACAGAGAACAATTTTGGATCGCCTAAATCGGACGGCCATTATGAAATTTACTTTGATGTTCTGCGGAAGGATTACAAGCAAAAAGATGTTCGGACCGGAAATAAAATGCCCCCTATTTATCAGCTTGTAAGAAGTCTTGCCTACATGTTATGGTTATCTAACCTGCATTATTCATACTAAGCCATTTATCGTCGGAGTATGAAAAACAG
>CAZIRG010000212.1:0-3239 GCA_964541505.1 uncultured Syntrophomonadaceae bacterium
ATACTATAGGAATTTTCTTTTTCAGTGTATTTTAACTTGTCTTACATGCTGCATATTTCCCTGGTTATATCCATAAGTATCTACATAGGTATTTACAGGCAAGGAGGGTTTTGTTTATGTTTAAAAGGTTATTGATTGTTATAGTTGCTTTATTGCTAACAGGATTGGTTGCTATTTCTTGTACCCCTCTGGAAAGATTTATAGGAGGAGGGGAAGATGGGGAGTGGTTATTGGAAGAAGAGGAGGGAGAAGAGGGTGTTTTACCTGGAGAAGTCATGCGGCTAACTACTTTTTATTTTCCTGATGAGGGGAATAACTTTGTGGTTCCTTTTACGCAGGAGATTCCCCGGGTAGAAGGTATTGGGCGTCTTGCTCTGGAACAGATGGTTGAAGGTGTGAAATCGCAGGAATTTTTACAGGGGACGGGACTCAGAGCTCCTTTTCCTTCTGGTACGGAGATAAGAGGTCTGACTATCAGAGATGGCCTGGCACGTGTTGATTTTAGTAAAGATTTTTTGAACTATTCCTTGAAAGATGAAAGGTTAGTAATAACTTCTCTTTTATACACTTTAACTGAATTTCCCACTGTGGACAGGGTTGAACTTCAGGTTGAAGGGAAAACAATGACGGCTCTTCCCGGCGGAACATCTATAGGTGAAGTAATGACTCGCAACAGGGGAATTAATTTAGAAATTGTTGCCGATTTAGAAGATTTTCAGAGAACAAGTCGGCTGATAGTATATTTTAATACTCGATTAGGTGAAGAACAAAGACATTATTATGTTCCTATTAGCAGAATTATTCCTGCTACAGATAATCTGCCGCAGGTGGCTATAGAAGAACTTTTGCGAGGATCTCGCCCCGGGTTACCCCTTTACAGTGCTATCCCGGCAGAAACTATGCTTAAAGATCTGACTGTTGGAGAGGAAACTGTTTCTGTTAATCTTTCCTCCGAACTTTTAAATTTCAAAGGAGGAGCAGTAGCAGCGGAACATATCTTGGATCAGCTGGTTTTAACTTTGACTGAACTGCCGGAAATAAGGAAGGTTCAAATATTTGTTGGCGGAGAACCAACGATTTTGACAGGGGATATAGAGTTAAGCCGTCTTCATTCTCGTCCTGCCAAAATTAATTATTAACACACTCCAAATATCATATCAGATTTTCAAAATAGTGAGAGGGGTAAGAATTTCTGCTAACTTAATATTGAATTAGTTTATGGAGGTATTTTGTATTAGTAAGCAGGGAAAATATCTTCTTGCAGAGAAGAAATTAGGATGTGAGAAACTAAGCCAACGAATAAGAAGACACAAGAGGAGAGATGCTTGACATGAGTGAGCAAGATATAAGAAAAGAGCTGGCTGGAAAGAGTCGTAAAAGAAACGACAAAAGTCTTAGCGCGGAGGAAAAAGTGAGTACTGGATGTGCTATAGTTGTGCTGATATTTCTAGGTCTTTTTTTGGTTTTTGCTTGGTTTTTTAGACCTTGGTTTCAAGGGATTGTTTTCTTCTTTTACAAGCATTATCTTTTTACGTTATTTTTATCGCTGCTTGCTGGCATTTGGGTATTCTTTCTACATCGGACAAGCAAAAAAAGAAATGGATTTGATAACATAAAAGAAGAAGATTTCGGAGTAGGTATAGTCCTATCCTCCCTTTTGATTCTTTTACTGTTGATTTTGTATCCTATTTTTTATTCAGTTTTACTGAGCCAAGTAGTAGCTGAGAAAATTGTATATAACCCGGTGCAAGTTTTGAGCAATTCTAAGGCTTTTAGATATCTTCCTTTACCCGTTGTAGAGCGAATATCCAAAGATAGGTATATGGAGCCAACACATCGACTTTATGATTTTCAACCTATGATTGTAGGTGAAAAATTTGCTTGGGTTGCACCACGGACACCGGATGGTTTTGTTAATACTTTTAGGCTACATGCTAATGGAATTATGATTATTTATGATGATGGAAACACCAGGTTGATTGATCGCACATTGCAAATTTCTGAGGGGCAGCGTTTGCAACAAAATATAAACTGGGCATTATTCAAAGAGCAATACTTTATGGATTTGCCAGAGTTTATGTATATACCCTATGGAGATGACATTCTTATAGTGGCACCTTATATTAGGTGGAAATTTGCTTTTCCAGTAAGGTATCCTGAACTAGCAGGGGTATTTGTGGTTGATTCGGCTGGTTCCATACGCAGGTATTCTGTGGAGGAAGCAAAAGATTTGCCCTTTATACATAGAATATTTCCAGAAAGACTGGCACGTCTCTATGCGGATGCATATGCTTTAAAGCACGGTTTATCTAACTTTTTTTTCTTCCATAAAGATCAAACAGAGGTGATTGATGTAGGGGATACTAACCCACAGCCTTTTTTGATGCTGACAGAGGATGGCTTAAAGTGGTTTACAGCTGCGGAACCTTTTGGTGATGCTTACGGTGTGTTTAAAATTTTTATAACGGATGCTCTTACAGGGGAAACAAATATACTAGAGCTTGATGTTGCTTCTATGCTTTTAGGACCTAATCGCAGCATCTCGTACGTTAGGCGTAAAAATCCTGAGATTTCTTGGCATGACGAAGCGACAGGTACTGGAACGTTTGTTATTCTTGAACCGAGACCACTAATTATTTCAAAAGACTTATACTGGTTGGTTTCTGTTACTACCAGTGATTTTGCTGAAATATCTTACAGTGCTCTGATAAACGCGGCTACCAAAGAGGTAACTAGAGTCCCTTCACTGAAAGATTTGCGTTATATTTTAACAGAAGGCTTAGATGGATACCAGCCTCCAGAAGGAGGACAGATAGATCTTCCTTCTGGTGAAGCAGGCAGGGATGAGATTTTAAACTTCTTATCGGAACTCGAAAAAAAGCAAGAAAATATACAGGAGAGTTTAAAGAGACTGCGAGAAATGATTGAAGGGTTGGATTGATACAAGGGAAAATGGGGCTAAGTGATGTGAGTATATGGATATAAACAGAAAGATGCAGATGTTAAAGAGGGTTATATTTAAAGCAAGTTCTGATTTTGAGAATATTGCTAAATTGCTCTAAAATTCTTGGTTTGGCTCCCCAGGTGAGTGATTTTGCCGGCGGGGAGTTTTTCCCCAGCTAGACGTTACGAGACCTTAAAGAATAGTAACTACTTGAGCCTTGCTGCTGTAGCAACACCACGCATATTGGAGGTGGGAAGTGGGAGGTTAGAGGTTAGAAAAAACACCAGGAGTTACC
>CAZIRG010000213.1:0-3214 GCA_964541505.1 uncultured Syntrophomonadaceae bacterium
GTTTACAGTTTACAGTTTACAGTTTACAGGGGTTACGAGGATTATTTATTCACGTTTCCCTAATTAACTGACAACTGGTAACTGGTAACTGACAACTAGTTTATGATCCATTGTTCACCGATTTTTAACCGAAAACTGGCTGTAGCTGAACAGTTGCAATAGTCATAGATCAAATTTTCCATCTGCTGGTTCTGGCAATAGCTTTACACATTTGATGCTAATTCCGTTGTCCGGCAAGCAGAATCCGGGTGATGCGCTCGGCTGCCTGACCATCTCCATAAGGGTTAACCGCTTTAGCCATTTTTTCATATTCCTCTGGCTGAGTTAAAAGCATATTTGCCAGATTATAGATAGCAGTTCTCTCTGTGCCAGCTATTTTGACTGTCCCGGCAGCTACCGCTTCCGGTCGCTCTGTTTCTTTCCTCAAAACCAACACAGGCTTACCTAGCGCCGGTGCTTCTTCTTGGATGCCGCCCGAATCAGTAAGCACCAAGAAAGAACGGGCCATAAGATTGACAAAGGGAGCGTAGTCTAGCGGAGATATAAGATGAGCACGAGGGACCGTGCCTAAAATTTCTTGGGCTAGGTTTTTGACGACAGGATTTAAATGCACTGGGAAAACAAGCTCCGTATCAGCATGTTTTTCTAAAAGATCCCGTACTGCCCAAAAAATATTCGCCATAGGTTCGCCTTGATTTTCTCGCCGGTGAGCTGTCAACAAAATTATTTTTTTTCGCCTGAAATCTAGCTGATTTAAAAAGGCTGTCGGAAAAATATAGTCTCTCTGAGCAACCAAATGTAGAGCATCAATGACCGTGTTCCCGGTCACAAATATATTTTCTTCTTTGACTCCACTTAATAGAAGGTTTTCTTTATTCCCTTTGGTCGGAGCAAAATGCAGCGTTGCCAGAGTTGTGGTTAAACGCCGGTTCATTTCTTCCGGATAAGGCGAGTAGATATTGCCACTACGTAAACCTGCCTCTACATGACCTACAGGAATTTTTTTATAAAAAGCGGCCAAAGAAACAGCAAAAGTAGTAGTTGTATCACCGTGCACCAGCACCATTGCCGGTTTTTCTTCCTCTAATATTTTCCCTGTACCGGTTAAAACACGCCCCGTTATATCGGTAATGCTTTGCCCGTGTGTCATCAGGTCTAAATCATAGTCAGGAATAATCTTAAAAAGTTCTAAAACCATATCCAGCATTTCCCGGTGCTGCGCAGTAACGCAAACTTTTAACTCTACCCGGGAATCAGCTGCCAATTTTCTGATCAAAGGAGCCATTTTTATCGCTTCCGGTCTAGTGCCGAAAACCACCAGGATTTTTTTTAGCAAAAGTTGCTCCCTGCTTTCAATTAAATTTGTTTCTAGTCTCATCAAGACCGTGAGTAATAAAACAAAGCACAGCTTCTACAGCCTTAGAAACTGCCTCCTCTATAATCTTTGCTTCATCACTAGCAAAAGATGTTAAAACGTAATCCGCTGCCTCTGCCGTCTGTTTCTCCCCAGCTGCAGAGGGACGACCGATACCAATTTTTAAACGCTTAAAATTCTCTGACTGCAAATGAAAAATAATAGACTGAATACCATTGTGCCCGCCGCTTCCTCCTTTGGCTTTAAGGCGTATTTTGCCCAGAGGCAAATCTAAATCATCATGTATCACCAAAACATCTTCCGGTACAATTTTATAGTCTTGTGCTACTGATGCTACAGGCAAACCAGAACGATTCATAAAGGTAAGGGGTTTAATCAGAACCAAATCGTGCCCTTGATAGTCTCCTCTTCCCATAAAAAATTGCCGCCGACAAGTCTGTAAGGGGATTTTCAGCTCTCTGGAAAGATAGTCTATAACCCAAAATCCCACATTATGGCGAGTTAAAGCATACCTATATCCTGGATTCCCCAGGCCTGCAAACAGCAACATGAAACAGTTTCTCCTTTTGTCATTTTGTTTTTAGTCAGATTTTACAGTTGTTTCTTCTGTCAACTCAACTTCTGCTCCTTCTATCTCCTCAAGAGATTTCTCTTCTTCCACCATCCTAGGAGCAAGAATGCTCATAATAACAGTATCTGGCTCACTCACCATCTCTGCTCCGGAAGGTAACTCTATATCTCCTACTGTCAAACTATCACCCACTTGTAAAGAAGTTATGTCTACAGAAATTTCTTCAGGTATGTCGGTAGGAAATGTTGAAATAACAACATCCCTGGCTTGGACTTGGAGAACGCCACCTTCTTTAATCCCGACAGATTCACCTGTTAGGTTTAAAGCTACCTTTACTTCTATCTTATCTTGCATAGAAACTCGGATGAAATCTACATGTGTCAAAACATTTTTTCTCATAATGTCTCTTGTCAATTCTTTGACCATAACAGTTTCTCGCTGTTCTTCTTTGTCGCCAGAGATAACTAAGTTAAGCAAAATATTGCTGCCTGCTGTTGTGCTGATCGCCTGCACCAGATCAGCGCTATCCATCTGAAGTGATATTGCTTCTTTTTTCTTGCCGTAGACAACTCCTGGAAGTTTACCCTCTAGGCGTAAGCGTTTGTTCTGTCCTTTGGTAGTAGAGCCTCTGTATTGAGCTTTTAAAACTAGTTGTTCCATAATTACGTTCCTCCTTTTTGGTTAGTGACTCAGTGACTCAGTCAGCCTTCCGGACTCCTGACTTGTCTATCGCCGTCGTCAGGACTCGTTCAGACTCCTACTCGTCGTCTTCACCAGTTGCAAGTAAATACGAAATAAGAAAGAAATAGCTTCTTCATCAATTATTTGGTGAAACGGCATAATTCCATTCCTTAATGGTTTTTTACGGAGCAACTTCCTCCCATTTTTACTAGATTTACATTTTAACCCGACAAATGCCGAGCACAGTATACTAAACCAAAAGGTTGTTTGTCAACCACGAACAGGTTGTTTTTATAGTTACGACTTACTTGCTTAGTCACTTAGCAAGTAGGTTAATACGATGAACTCACCCGGGCAACCACAAGGGATTGCCCCTACTTTTTTAGTCGTCAGTCATCAGTAATCAGTCGTCAGGAGTACCAACTTCCCTCGTTCCAACTGGCAACTGTTAACTGTCAACTAGTAACTGTCTTACTAACTCATCGTTCCATTTTCAAAAAGTTTGCTAACAGAAAGGTCCTCATGTATCCTAATCACAGCCTCGCCAATCAGGGGAGCTACAGAAAGAACTTTTAACTTGTCCATTT
>CAZIRG010000214.1:0-3198 GCA_964541505.1 uncultured Syntrophomonadaceae bacterium
AATAAGTTCCGGGTATATGGGACAATTGATAGAGTGGCCGGAAGTGATAACAGAAATTGTCTTTAGTTGCTGGGGAAAGACCTTAAGCTATGTCCCTTATCTCCTCCTGACCCCAGTCTCCCACATTCTTCGATTTCTTTTTTATTTTCATTTAGAACATCTCCCTGATATAACTATAGAGTGGTAATTTTCTTTTCTTTAAAATTCCCCCCTCATTTCTCTCCCCAAACCGAAACCCCCGGATGACAATTTCGCCACGGTCGTGCCATTTCAAGTTGTGCCGCTAGGCGGAAGAGGGTAGCTTCATCTCCAAACCGCCCCATAAAATGGGTGCCTATGGGAAGACCATCTTTGTTCCAAGCAAGGGGAAGAGACATGGCTGGCTGTCCGGTAATGTTGGCTAGCTGGGTAAAGGGTACAAATTCGCCTGCACGGGTAGTTGCTCGCAAAGGGTCTGCTGGCGGAGGATCAAAAGTGCCCAGCGGCACTGGTGGTTCAGCCAGTGTGGGAGTAAGTAATAAGTCATAATCAGTGAAAAAATTGCGCAGCAACTTTGAGACGGATGTCAACCGCACTCCGGCATAGGAAGCCAATAAGTCCTTGAGGAGAAACGGCACCCCGGTAAATGGCCCTGTAGGTAAGCCTGCAGAAATTGCAGCACGTGCCTGCTCATACATAGGTGTAACCACAGCATTTAAGGCTGGATTTAAATGTTTAATGCACTCAACTGCCGCTTCTAATAACTCCGCTGGCTGAAATTCTTTCTGACGTATCTTTTCCGCTTGCGCCATGGCATCCAGAAAAAGAATCTCCCCGAATCCGTTCATCGTTGTCATCAAACTTCACTTCCTCATTCCTAACTCTTTGCTCCCCGTTCCACTTTTCCTTCTCCTCATATTTTTTTAAACTTTCTCGTAGCTCTTCTTTTATCTCTGCTCGCAATTCCGCAGGCTCTATAACCTCAACATGCCTGCCCCAGCCAAGCAGCCATGTTCTAAACTCGGGTGAGTTATAAACTATAAACCTACAGCAAATCTTCCCTGCAGCTAATTCCTCTAGCTCTTGCGATCCATGGTAGGATGTTTCAAGAAAAAGTCGTGCCAGCGGGGGATCAATATGCAGCTTTACTTTCATCTCTTCGATACCGCGATAATTTCGCCAAGTTCCCTCTAGATACTTTTTTAAATCAAAATCAGGCTCACGCTTAAAATCTCCGGCTATTTTTTTTATGGCTTGGAAGCGATTGATTTTAAAGGTACGCAAAGTCTTGTGTTTATGACAATAAGCAACTAGGTAAAGATTGCCATCATCGTAATAAAGATGGTAGGGATCCATTGCCCTTTCGCTGACTTTTCCGGTAGCAAAGGAGTCATAGTCAACAACTATAGTTTTGCTGTTGCGGATACATCTGCTTATTTCCCTCAGATGCTCTGACCAAGGCGTATAATCACGCAAATCCTTTCCTAGGTAGGTAAACCCTTTCTTTAAAGTATAAAATTCACGTTCTTCTTCGAGATTACAGATAGCTCCTTTTACTTTAGGAAGTGCAGTCTCCATCTCGGCAGAAATAGGAAGTCCTTTCTGGGAAAGAAGCGGTTGGCAACTAGCCACAATGGCTGAGGCCTCTGCACCAGTAAAAGAAAGGGGTTTTAAGGAATATTTCCGCATCTTGGCTTCTGGATCTTTTCCCGTATATATCAAATAACCAAGCTCTTTTAATTCCCTCAAATAGCGATATACTGTTCTCTCCGTAACACCTGACTGTAAAGCGATTTCCTGAGCGGAAACTCCCGGGGTTTGGTTGAGGGACATAATCACTTTTATCAATCGTTTTGTTTTGCTCATTTTACACTACTCCTCAAATTTCAAATTGATAAGCACTGATTTACTGATTTTTTATATTATGGTTTTATTATACTTTAACCATAATAATCAGCGTAAATCAGCGTCCATTATTTCTTTAAAAAGAAAATTGCTGTAGAATACAATTATAGCTACCCCTAGCTGAAAAAGCAAACGTTTTTTATCATCGGTTTCTATTATATTGAAACAGCTGCTAAAGCCAGTCTAGTGCATGGTCGTGGTGACGCTATCTTTGGACCTGAAGACCATATCACACGCCAAGAAATAGCAGCCATGATTGTACGAGTACTGCAATACGCCAGGGTGGATGTCGTGAGCCTAAGTGAGATACAAGTAAGTGAGCAATTGACTAAGTTCACCGATACCGCTGAAATTAGCCCCTGGGCCAAAAATGTAGTTGCAGCTGCTGCTAATATAGGCATTATCCGAGGACGACCCCATATCGGAGACACAATTATTGTTGCTCCTACTGCTAATGCAAGCAGGGCGGAAGCTACAATTATGATCGGGCGATTACTCTCTAGTTTATAAAAATAATCTTGACATTAGTCTCAATTCCCAATTTTAATTCTCACAAACATAATTTGTAACTACTCAGCCTATTACCTGTTACCTATTACCTCTACCCTTAAAACACTCTCAAAGTTGCCTAAGCTGTTACCTATCTGCGTGTGGACACACACAAATAATCTTCTACTCCTCTTTCGCCGCAATCTTTTTTTCGAGGAACTCTATTTTTTCTGCAAGCTTTTTGATGTCATCCTTTGTAGCAAGCCCTGTCTTTTCAACTACTTTAGCTACTTCTTTATTTATAGCTTTTTCCAGACTCTCCCGCTCTTTCCTTCCTTCTTCAACTAAATCATCCACCATTTTTTTTGCTTCTTCTTGCCCAAGTTCACCTTTTTTTACAAATTCATCAACCATTTTTTCCGCCTTCTCCCTAGTAAAGGCCAGCACTCCTAAACCAAAATGAAAAACTTTCTTCGTTAAGCTTTTAGTCGGATCTTGTGTTTCCAAGTCAAAAACCTCCTACTTTTTTTATTCTGCGCTTATCTGTGCTTATCCGTATCTATCCGTATTTAAAAAATTTACAGCTGAGCAGCTACAGCTAATTATACCACCAACCTGTGCAGAAAAACAAATAATAAAATTATTTTTTCCTAGCCACCACATTTGACCTGTCAATAACCAGATAAAATGTCACCCTAAAATCCAGTTAATTAACTTGACAAAATAAAATAAAGATATTATAATAAAAATAAGTCGGATGTCCGAATTATAAAATACGGAGTGATACGATGAAAAATGAGGTTGAAAAAACAAGCCAATCCAAAG
>CAZIRG010000215.1:0-3193 GCA_964541505.1 uncultured Syntrophomonadaceae bacterium
TCATCTCTCTTGAACTCAACACCCGAATTTTCACCATTTCGTATAATTTCTGTTACTTCTGCTCTATTTATGACTACCATCCCTTTCAATACTTACACTCTTTACTTTACCCTCCCCAGTATTTTCTATTTTGACCCTGCCTTTTCCTGCCTGAATTATTATGGCACCTTCTTTTTTCTTCTGCGGTAACCAAAAATTTTACAGGTTAATTTGGGAACAAATATTCAAAAGGGCTTAGATAGCGATGGATAGGCGTTATTTGAGTTGTTTTATACGCAAAACTTCCGATTGATCCCTTAAAGAACCGTCCCCGGTTGATTGATTGCTTTAGCCTAATACTCTTTTCTCGATATAATTCTCTTAGAAAAAGTAAGCGATACGAAAAGCAGACTCGCAAGTAACCATAAGTAGACCGATTACATAATATCTCATTTTTGCGTACCAAAATTTGTAATGTGCTTTCATTAGCAACAAGCCCTAAGCATGTTTTTGACCCCTTTACTGAATAAATCATAATGTCGTCAAGTGTTGGTTTTTCAACTATTATACCTCTACCTTTTTCAATGTTTATCCCTTTTAGATTTTCAAATAGTGCCTCAAAATTCAGTGAGGTTTCCCGGTAATTTATACTCTTTTTTATCATTTCAGTGGTTAGCTCACTTGTTGGTCCTTTTACTAATCTGTACGACTCCATTATTTTGCCTTTTGTACTTGAAAATTGAATCTTTCCATCCCTTATAAAAATAACATAATCAGCAATTTTCTCTAAATCAGAAGTTACATGTGTAGATAGTAAGACTGATTTGTTTTTATCTTGTATTATTTCAGATAGCATCTCTAAAAACTCAGCTCGCACAACCGGGTCTAATCCTGATGTTGGTTCATCTTGTCTAGCCTTAAGAGGTTCATTATTAGCCTAATGGTTGTACTTTTCCCGCTCCCATTTGGACCTATAAGCCCCATTATATAGCCTTTCTTAAGTTCGAAAGATACATTGTCAAGTAAAAATCCATCATACTTCTTGGTAACGTTAGATACTTCCAAAATATTTTTCATGATACAACCTCTTTTCATGTCCTTTTCTCTTTTACTTAAAGTACTAATCAGCAATTCTAAAACACACTCGACTGCATGGCGAAAGCTTAAGAATCTCAATATTCCTCAATATATCGCCTGAAACTTTTTTGCGATATAAACTACTCTTTATGCGTTTCTCTGATCCTGCACTTATTCATAGAGCAGCCTTAGCATTTCTATAAGTTCTCCCAGCTCAATTCCAAGCATTTTACTTTCATCTACAATTATTTCGATTTTATCTTCAATTATTTTCTTTCTTTTTTCATTTAAAAGTTCATCGTTTTGCGTAGCGACATAGGAGCCCTTTCCAGGGATAGTTTTAATAAACCCTTCTTTTTCTAATTCCTCATAGGCTCTCTTTGTTGTAATTACACTTATTCTAAGTTCTTTTGCCAGACTTCGTATTGATGGTAGCACTTCACCACTGGCAAGTTCGCCTTGCATGATTGCTCTTTTTATTTGAGTTGCGATCTGAAAATATATCGGATCTGATGTAGCATTTGATATTGCTATATACATATTATCACTACTTTTCTAGTTTTTAATTTCTTAACTCTCTGTGTGCTTTGCGTTTACAAATATATTTCCTCCTTCTGGTGTCACGCTGGCGCATATACTGTATATGCTTATTATATACAGTTGTCGCTTTTTTGTCAGCTCCCTAAAGGAATGTTCTTCTTCGGTTAAATCCGGTTTTGTACCGTTGTCCTTAACCGTCTCGCAATAATACTCCTGGGACACCAGGGGAACCTCCGGTGCTTGTTCAAACCTCCAATTGGGATGGTAGTGCGAATCATTGACGGTGCTATATAGTGTGTTGAAAAAACAGCAAACTGTACGCTGCAAACCATAAGCCGTAAACTAATATGCCTTCTTGCTAAACAATGATACCTTTTGGTATAATACGGATAAGAGAGTTTCTTCTAACCTAATCTGGGAGAAAGCGTGTGGGAGGTTTTCAATGTCTGACAGTTCTCTTTATCCACCTTCAAAAGAAGAAAAAATACCTAGCTGGTTAAAACCATTCTTCTGGGATGTTTACCTAGAGGATTTAGACCTGCAGACACACCAAGTTTTCATCATTGAACGCTTGCTAAATGAAGGAGACCACCGCACACTGGCCTGGTTGTTTCAAACTTACCCGGAGGAAAGCATTAAAGCAGCCGTTAAAGCAAGTAAAGCTCTCTCTGTTAAAACTGCTGGCTGCTGGCAAAATTACTTTGGTTTAAGGAAGGAAGAGATGAGATGTACTGGAATATTCTCGACCACTCTAGGCAAACTATACTGAAAAAAATAATACAAATCATGCCTGTTGCGGACAGTTATCTGGCTGGTGGGACAGCACTTGCTTTATTGTTCGGTCACAGAGAGTCCTTTGATTTTGACTGGTTTACTGCACATGAATTTGATCCGGAAGATATCTATCAAGAACTCTCACAAGCAGGAAAAATAAAAATAACGGAAACAAAAAAAGGGACTTTCCACGCCCTTTTAGATGATGTACAGGTTTCTTGGCTACACTATCCCAATCCCCTACTGGCTCCACTAATCAAAGCTAAAGAAATACCCGGTTTAAACTTGGCTTCTCTGACAGATATTGCTTTGATGAAATGGGCAGCTATCAGCTATCGAGGGGCCAGAAAAGATTTTATTGATCTTTATATGATTTTGCAACAAGAAAACGATTTGTCTCTTTTGTTAAATCTTTTATCCCAAAAATACCCGCAAGCAGAAATAAATTATTATCATATGATCAAAAGTCTCTCTCATTTTGAAGAAGCGGAAAGAGAAGCTCCTCCCAGAATGAGAATTCCTTTAGAATGGGCAATAGTTAAAGACTACTTTTTACAAAAGCAAAAGGAATTGCTTAAACAAAATTCTCTCTTGCTGCTTGATCCTTAATACCATTAATATTTTCTAGTTTGCCTCTACTTTTCCGCACCGAATTATTTATAGTGCTTCCTTTTTTCTTCTGGGAAAACTAAAAATTTTACAGGCTAGTTTAGAAATAAATGATAAAACGGCTCAGATGGCGATGAATAAACACTATCTGAGCCGTTTTAACGTACAAAACCTTAATCGATCCACTTAGGAACCCTCCCCAGCTATACTTATC
>CAZIRG010000216.1:0-3159 GCA_964541505.1 uncultured Syntrophomonadaceae bacterium
AAAATTTTTATACCATCTTTTTCCCTTTCTAGATTTATGTAAATATAATCTTTGAAGTTTCTCTTACAAAATTCATCTAAGATATATGTTTTCCCTACTTGTCTAGCTCCAATAAGCATAAATGGCATATTAGACTCTTTTTCTTGCCATCTCTCAAGTTTTTCAGTTATTTTTCTCTTCACCTTTATATCCATTCCTTTCGCTTCGCTCAAGGCACAAAACGCAATGAAATACCAATCTTGAGGCTAGTAACTCGGCATAAGTTATTACGCTTGCGGTTTCTATAACACGGCAAACTAACATCTGCATGCGGATAGATACTCCGCTTCCATACTATCCGTTGCCGTGATACTAGTCACCGTTTACATACTATCCGTTGCCGGATTACTCACCATGTCAATTCGGGCAACCACAAGGGATTGCCCCTACTTTTCACTTTTCATTTTTCACTTTTCATTTCTTTCAGACTTCACCTCTAGTGCTAATATACTAGAATTCTTACAGAATGTCAACTTTTTTCATATGAAAAAAGTAATGTGACGTTACCTTTTTTATATGAAAAAAGGGCAATTTTCGACTTTCCCTTGGTTAAGCTTCTTGAGGGAAGTATTCTTTTTCAGGCTCTGGTATGTTTAACCTATCCTCTATTGCTGCATCTAGCCAGCAGAACTTAGCATCTTCAATCATCTTAACAGCATATCCACCTTCAGAACTAGGAATAAGTATAATTGTATAAGGAAGGCTCATGTAATAACCTATTTCTTTTCTCATTTAACTTTTCTCCCTTCAACAATTTTTATAATCTCCCGAACATATTTTTCAAGCACAAAAGGTTTTCTCCTATAAAACAATTTCATTCGGGCTGTGGGTGTTTATGCCACTTTATCTGAATAATTTATAACAGCAATTTCAGTTATGTCTGTACGCATTGTGTTCGAGATTATTTCAAGCTGTTTTGCAACCTCATTACTGTAAGACACCTCTCCACACTGACTACATACCTGCGATGGCACGTTTTTCACAATCACAATGCAGTTCCCTAAATCCACCATAAAAGTAGTTTTTTGATCTCCTAAATGTCCCTTGCACATAAAACATCTCATTTGCCCTTCTCCTTTCTATTTCTCAGATCTACTTCCCATTCATCAAGACCTGGATAATAAGCTGTTATTAACCATATTTCTGCAATACCTATGCCGCACACGACATGCAAATGCTTCTTTTGCTCTGTTACTCCTAAAACCAAGCAGCTGGGATAGGGATAATCTGTTGGATATTCTTCTATTATATCACCGCTATTTAGAGCATATACAACCTCGTCAATGCCAATACTCCGCTGCAAGAGCCTTGTCAGCATATGATTAGTCCATCGCAAGGAACCATTTGCACACATCTGCCTTATTGTATTAATATTCATTTGCTGCACCCAGTGCACCACCTTTTGTTATTATAGAATATTCTGATTCTCTTTTTGGTTTTATAGATTTATTCTACTTGACCTTAAGGAATTTGTCTAACTAAGTATAACCTATCCATATCATTTTCTTAATCAGCTGAATATCTCTATGCTTCATAAATTCTAATCCTTTTTTTAACAGTCAAATAGCTCTCTTCTTTTAGAGGACCGGCAATTATATCCACTTTCTTGTTCAACTTTTCTTGTATGTCCAGCTTAAGTCCTGATAAATCAAATAAGCTTGCTATGCTTTCATCAAAATATACCAGCAAATCAACATCAGAATCTTTTGTAGCTTCATCATTTGCATAAGAACCAAATAAATCAATACTTATAACCGGATAGGCAGACGCAACCTTACCTACAACATTTTTTATATTTGCAAGTGTCATGCTTTTCTCCTTGGTTAAGCTTCTTGAGGAAAGTATTCTTTTTCAGGCTCTGGTATGTTTAACCTATCCTCTATCGCTGCATCTAGCCAGCAGAGCTTAGCATCTTCAATCATCTTAACAGCATCCTCAATACTATCTCCCTGAGAAATGCATCCCGGAAGTTCTGCTATCTTAACAGCATATCCACCTTCAGAACTAGGAACAAGTATAATTGTATAAGGAAGGCTCATGTAATAACCTATATCTTTTCTCATTTAACTTTTCTCCCTTCAACAATTTTTATAATCTCCCGAACATATTTTTCAAGCACAAAAGGTTTTCTTCGAGGGATTGTTATCGAAACATCGCCTCGCTTATATATATAGTGGCTGGAGCCTTTCCCCGGTTGTCTCATCTTAAAGCCCTCTGCCAAAAGAATTTTATTAAGCTCTTCAAACCTTACAGCTTTAGGGTTATTTTTCACCTTTAAATATAACTTCTCCAACTTGCTCAAAAGTTCCATCTCCCTCACTATAGTACTACAAAAAACAGTGTATGGCAACAAAGGCTAAGCTAAATCCCAGAGCACTCGCATGCAAATAAGCTTAAACCATTCCATTCAGAGATTTGGTTACCAAAAATTAAAATACTTAAAAGCATAAACAAGCAAAACACCAGCGGCAATAGCCGGGGCGTAGGGGATACTGAACTCTGAGGGGCTGCTGCTGGTATCAGGCAAGGTATTTACTTTAAAACCACTTAAAAATAGTACTTTTAGACTTTGTCCTATATTTTTCAGCACCAGCAATAACCTCTTTTGCTTTACCAGAATAATAACGGAAAAAAGCCCTCCCCAAAGGGCGGACAGTAAAAAAGCATAGAAGGTGAATTCCACTCCTTTATAGATGCCAACGACTCCCAAAAGCTTAACATCCCCGGCTCCCAACCCACCGCTAATAAAAGGAACAATCAATAACCCTATCCCTAAAAAAAACCCTTTCAGTGCAAAAGGCAAACCAGCAGATACACCCTGAAAATAAATATTACCTACAAGTCCAATGATTACACCAAGCAAAATAACCTTATTATAAATTTTTCTCTTTTTTAAATCAGTATAAGAGCACACAAGAAGCAGTAGCAATAAACTAATATCAAGAAAATACGTATCGCACCACATCGCCAATCACATCTCCCCCTAATGAGTGAATAAGTGACTAAGTGACTAAGTGACTAAGTCAGCCTACCTGCCTGTGCGTCTGCACGCAGACAGGCAGCTGTAAGTGAATAAGTAGGGACGAGGTTCAGGGTTCAAGGTTCAGGGTTCAGGGTTCA
>CAZIRG010000217.1:0-3158 GCA_964541505.1 uncultured Syntrophomonadaceae bacterium
CCAAGGAATAAGCTGCGGATGCTGTGAGGTTCTTTTCTGATACTAACTTTTGGAGGGGTGGGATTAGGTTGTTTAGTTTGAGTAATTTCTTAACTGCTTCTACGCTCATACCATCTTCCGAAGCTAAATCGTTTAAAGTTTTTCCATTTTCTTCTAGGAGCAAAGGGTACAAAGTACCCTTTGAACTTGACAATGGTATTGTCAAGTTTGTTAATTTATTACCTCCACGCCTAATCCCCCAAAACTCCTTCAAAAACTTAATCCTCTTTGCCTTCATCATAGGATTATCGTTGTCGCCCTGCCGTCTTTCCTCATTGTCAGCAATCAACAGATACTCCGCCTCTTCCTCGCTAATATCCAGTACAACTACCGGCACTTTCTCAATTCCTAATTCTTCTGCAATCCGTAACCGTTGATGCCCCGCTATCACCGTATAATCCGGCAGTACTTTCAGCGGATCACGAATGCCGTTAGCTTGAATACTTTGCTTGATTTCCTGGTACTTCTCACCTGAAACATTCTCGAAGTATTCCTGGTTTTTGGTATGCGGTTTTAGTAAATTAATTTTGATTAAATTTTGCATTTTTTTGTGCCTCCAAATATTTTTTTAAAATATACACAAAGACCCCTATGAATACAATGCGTTGCGCTCCCTTCCCTAGAAGCCCCCGGCTTATCATGTATTTAGTATTTAACGATATTTCACTGCAAAGTCTTGGTAAATCATTGTGCCAACGGTGTTATGCGGTGTTAAATCTTTGTTGTCATATTCATTGAGCGTTTTGAGCATCTCTTCCTTACTCCCTTTTCGTTCTGCCCTCCGAAGTAGCTTACGCCGTTCACGCTGTTTGATTTTTCCACGTTTGCCCAAACTATTCACCCTCCCTTTTTTCTGATTGGCAAATATGATATAGTATATAAGTAAATACTACCTCTAAGTTTATTCGGTTTTTACGTAATTAAAATCGAAAAAAATATTTGGATTTACTTGTAAGGCATCACTTATTTTTAATAAAGTTTTTAGCGATGGGATTGTTCTGTCTGTTTCTATGTCCGATAGATAAGTATTAGAAATTTTCGCTTTATCAGCCAACTCAATTTGCTTTATTCTTTTGTGTAATCTTAGTTCTTTGATTTTTATACCAAAATTCGTTTTCATTTTAATCGCCTCCTCCTGTATTATTTTATATTACAGGCATATTTGATGCAAGTCCGATAAATGGACATAAAACAGAATTCTCACGTAAAAACCAAACGATATCTATGGTATTCTTGTTTATACGTAAAAGTGCTTGCTTTTACGTGCATTAAGAACAAAAACAGGCTTTACATTTTTAGAAATTGATATTATAATTAAACTAACTTCGCTATTTACGAAAAGAGGCTTAAAAACATGACCGTTGGGGAACGCATTAAAGACTTGCGACAGATCAAAAAAATGACATTGAGAGATTTAGCTCAAAAAATAAATATATCCATTTCTTTTTTGAGCGATATAGAAAACAACAGAAGTAATCCCTCTTTAGATAGGCTCAGGGAAATTGCTAGAGGACTTAGCACAACGCCTAGTTACCTTCTGGGGGAAGACCTACAAAAACTAAATAACCCTCCTCCCCAAAAAACAAAGCGTATAATACATAGTCTTGCTCGGGCTAAAAACCTAAGTACTGATGACTATGACTTGATAGCCGACCAAGTAGAAAGACTAATAGAATATGCGGAGAAGAAACAGCAAAAGGAAGAAGAACAGTTAAGAAAGGGAAGAAATTAACCGTTTTTTTGGAAAATTTGGTTAAAAACCTGAAAAAGAAAAGAGGGAGTTATAGTGAGTATGCTCAAAAAAGAACTTCATCAGCTGGTTGACAGGCTTCCAGAAAAGAACATGGCGAGAGCCGAAAAATACCTCGAAAGACTGGTAAGAGCACAGCCAAGAAGCGTAGCCATGCCGAGACCACATAACAAGCCTTTATATATTGCTCCTACTTGTTCTAAATGCAACACTCCTCTTGTAATCGCAGACCTATTGAATAATCCCAACGTGCCGCAGCAAAATATTTGGCATGACGAATTTATTTGTCCAATATGCCGTGACTATATTTATTTGGACTGGCCAGAAAGCGAAAAATCAATTTTAAAGAAACTCAACTGTTTGATTGTTAGTAAGCTGGAAGATGCTGATGCGCTCTTTGCTGATTTAATTAAAACAACACTTTCTTTAGAAGAAAAAGAAGAATTTTTATTTGAACTTTTTCCTTTAGTTGTTCAGGTAGTTAAAACAGGGGGAGAGAAACATATAGATGCGTTGCGACAGCTCCTAATCGCTTGGGAGTATACTGCAATGATTAAGTCGGATAAGGAGTTTGTTCGTGAACTGGGCGAGATTGAAAAAGAAATAAAAAACGATCCAGTACCCGGAGTAGCGTGGAGAGAAGTTTTAAGGGGGCAAGATGGTTTTGTACAAGATTCTGCCTCTTAAAGGGAAAATCTTGAAGGATATCCGTGAACTTCCTCATGCCCGCAAAGGAAAACTTAGTAATGTTTTTCAAGAAATCGAAAAGGATCCCTATTGGCATTCTACAGGCAAAATCACTCCCTTTAAAGGCAATTTAAAATATTTGGGATGGCATTACCGCTTGTCGGACAAGCTGCGAATACACTATGAAGTTAACGAAGAGACAAAAGAAATCATATTAACCTATATTGGTTCGCACCCAAAATACAAGTAAGGATCAAATAATATATGCAAAAGAAAGACATTCCAACACGACCAAGAAAAAATAGAGCAATCATTAGTGCTCGAAAATTCATATTGGAATCGGGGATAGATTGGTTACCAGTAGATCCGTTTGAACTTTTCAAGAAACACCTATGGTTTTTGCTATCTTGGGAGGAAGCGAGAGATGTTTTAAAAGAAGATGATCCTTCGTTCTTAAAAAGAGACAAAGCAGAGGCTCGTACTCACGTTGCAGAAGGAACTAAAAAAATCATCACCGTGTATGATGAAAGAATAAAACCATTTAGTAGGGTGAGATGGACTATTGCGCATGAAATTGGACATATTGTATTAGGTCATCTTTTTGATTTTGAGAATGCTGTTATAAGTCGGTCAGGGCTGGCTCCGGAAGAACATGAAGTGCTTGAAAAAGAAGCAGATTTTT
>CAZIRG010000218.1:0-3094 GCA_964541505.1 uncultured Syntrophomonadaceae bacterium
GTCATGCAAGAGTATGATAAAAACCAAGCCTTCTACGGGAAAATCCTGCGAGATGTGGGCACAGGAGTAGAGAAAATTAGTGAAGACGAAAAATTAGAGGGAGTGTGCAGCATGACCAGTGAAGAAACGGAACGGATTTGTTTTAATTGCAATTACTTTTTTCCTTCCAGTGAGGAAGTGACGGAATATGGTATCTGCCTTGAGGACAATGATTTTGATCCTTATATCGAAGACCTGCTGGAAGATTTCAACTTTGCTTCTTGCCAAGATTTGATCGACAAAAAGCAATTCCTAGGAGAAAATGATGGCTGTGAAAAATTTGAAGAGATAGAAATGCTTGAAATAGATGATGACAGCCCTCTGGGAGAGCTACTTAACCATTTCAGAGAAACGGGCGAAATAGAGTTGGGACAGGCTAAGAAGGCAATGCTTGAAGAACAATTAAAAAATATTGATTGGAAAACTTTGCCTGTAAATTCGTATGTGGAAAAGCTTGAAAAGGGCGATAAAGAGGAGCAGAAAAAGGTGCTGCGCAATCTTGGCAGCTTGTCCTTGCAGGGAAATAGGGAAGCCTTTGAGGTATTGCTTAACTATCTTAAGGTGCTGCCCCCTCCTGAAAAGATAGAAGAGGTCCATATAAAGATAGATATTCTGGAAGATCTTAAACGCAGGGATGCTCCAGACCAGAGGTCAAGGCTCATTTCCCTGCTGGTAGAGGAGTTATATAAAGTTGCCTCCAATAATACCACTAGGCAGTGGATAACGAAGATTTTACAGTACCTGGCCAGAGCTCCGGAGGCAGAGGTTCGCCAGCCCTTGGAAACCTTGTTAAAAGAGAGGAAGTTTTCCTTCCGAATGCGGGGAAAAATCGAAGCTGTTCTGGACCAGCTAGGGCAAGAAGATTATTATGGTAGAGAGTAGTAGTGATAGAGCAGCCTACCGAAATAACATATCCCAATGAGAAATAGAGACAGTATATTTTTAAAATATATCAAAATAGATATAGGAAATTAATTAGTAAAGGGTGGGTTTCTTGCGAGGAAGCCTGCTCTTTCTTGGTAGATGGATGGTTAGCGAAGCTGAGAGCAGTATACTTTAAAATTCAGCATATAAATTGTGGTGTAAATTTTAAGTGGTTAATGGTTACTAAAAACTTAATAAGATAAATAAATAAAGTTAGAGCCTGTAGCATATTTGCTATTATGAAAAGCATTTCAGGAGGTAAAAATTTTAACTAATAAGCACTTTTTTTGCTAGTCAGGCAGGAATTTCAATCTTTATAGCAAATATATAATTTAATTACTTAATTAAACTAAATAATGAAGCTTGCAGGTGTTTATATTGAGGAGTGGTTGATAATTTGAGCGAAATTACAGGAAACAGCAAGTATGTTAAAAAGATAAATCGAATGGCTGTTTTAAATATAATAAAGGAAAATGAGTTTGTTTCCCGCCAGAAGTTGGCTGAGATTACGGGTCTTACCCCTCCGACAATTACAGGTATTGTCAGAGAGCTTGTGGCCAAGGGATTTGTTAAGGAAGAAGGCTTAGGAAAATCTAGCGGTGGTAGAAAGCCTGTAAGGCTTAAGTTTAATAGGCTGGCTGGCTTTGTGATCGGGGTTGAGGTTACTTGCCAAGAAGTTGTTGTTGGGGTAGCGGATTTAATGAATAAGCCTATGCAAATGCAAAAATTTGCACAGGATATGAGTGACCCTCAAGTAGCTGTCGCCTTTTTGGCAGAAAAAATTAAAGGTCTCTCTGACTTTGCTGAAGTGAGTAAAAAAAGGTTTTTAGGGGTTGGAGTTGCTTTCCCTGGTCTTTTATTGTCTAGTGAAGGGGTTATTAAGAGATCGATTAATTTGGGTAGAAAATGGGATGACTTTCCCTTTAAAGCTGTTATGGAAGAAAAATTGGGTATGGCAGTTTGTATAGAAAACAACTCCAACGCTTCAGTATTAGCAGAACGTTGGTTTGGAGGCGCTATCGGTTGTTGTGATTTAGCATATATTAATCTAGGTGAAGGTATAAGTGCTGGGATTATCCTAGATGATCGTATTGTGCATGGTTTTCGGGGGCATGCCGGTGAAATTGGTCACATAGTGATACTGGAGGAAGGTCCTCTCTGTAACTGTGGAAACAGAGGTTGCCTAGAAAGCATTTGTTCTATACCAGCAATAATACGCAAAGTGAATGAAGAAATGCCTCTTTTAAAAAAGAATGATTCGCTAAAAGAATTGTGGCAGTACCGGGGAAATGTGAATATTGAAGATATTATTGAAAGTTGTGACGTAGAAGGTTCTTATGCACATCAAATGGTTTGTCAGCTAGGGAGGTATATAGGGATAGGTATTTCCAGTTTGATAAACCTATATAATCCTGAAATGGTATTTATTGGTGGTAGGTTGGCTGAGGCGGGAAAAATCTTGTTGCCATCTTTGCTAAAAGCAGTACAAACTCATACTTTTCCAGAGATAGCATGCACTACCGACATTAAAATCTCTAAATTGGGTGCAGACTCTGGAACTATTGGTGCTTGTGCTTTGATTTTAAAAGAGCTTTTAAAGCCCGCTAATTCTACGCTTTTGCAAGAATTTGATGATGCTTCAGGAAGTAAATTTATAATGGGGCACTGAAACAAAAATATCTGCAAGTGCTAAGGCTTCATTTCTTTTTAGGTAATTTTTAGGTAATATATAGGGGAGGAATTATTTTGCGATACTATTATCCGTATAAAGAAGTGCCGGGGTGTCATGAGATAATAAAACCTGGCATCCAGGCAAAGCAGACAGGTTTTGCCCTACTTAAATTGCCTGCGCGAGCAATTTTTGAATCTAGGACTAAAGATATGGAAATAGTGCTGGTAATCTTAAAGGGAAGTTGTCGAGTTGAGACAGAGGGGAGAAATTTTGATAACCTTGGAAGGCGGAAGAATGTTTTTTCCGGAGCGGCTACTGCGGTATATTTGCCGCTGACAAGTCCCTATAGAATCATAGAAACTTGTGGGCAGGAGTCGGAAATAGCTGTGCTAACAGCAAAAGCTCAAAAAAAATATACTCCTTTTGTGGTGGAACCGGAAGAAGTTATTATAAATCAGC
>CAZIRG010000219.1:0-3076 GCA_964541505.1 uncultured Syntrophomonadaceae bacterium
AATGAAAAATTAGTGTTTTCAAAATAACGGTCTTTTTCTTCGAATGTTTTTTTCTGTATTTGTCAATCGAAAATTCCCCCAGATAATAATCGAAACCTCCCCCATTTTTTGAGCTTTTAGCTCAGTGCTCACCAGCGCTACTTTATTCTCTCTAAAGACAAACGTCCTTTAGGCTGTCTTTTGTTTGCGGCTTCTGCTCTGATTTTAATAGACAGGGAGCAGTGGATTAGTTGGGCAAAACCAGATCGCAATAAAAGGTTACATCTGATCGTCAATAATACTCGTTTCTTAATTTTCCCCTAGGTGCATAGGTGCATATTAAGAATTTAGCTAGTAAATCTCTTTCCCTAGTAGCAAAGCGTATACGAAAAGACTGGCAATCTCGCTACAACTATCAACCAGTATTGTTGGAGACCTTTGTTGATGCTGAAAAATATCATGGCACCTGCTATCAAGCTGCGAACTGGCTTCTTTTAGGCAAAACTCGTGGTATCGGGAGGATGAACCCCTCTCGGAAAAAAGAACTCTCTATAAAACTGATCTATGCTTACCCTTTAATTAAAGATTTTCGCATTCATCTTTTAGGCGAGCGAGGTGATCTTGGTGAGTAAACCTAGCCGCCGTCCTAACAGAGAAGCAGACAAAAAAAATTGGAAAGAAAGAAAAAAAGCACAGAAAGAGCTACGCAAACGACAAAAAGAACAAGGCTTTAAACCTCATGAAAAACAAGCACTTCCTAACCGCAAAAGCGAACTTGAAATACCAGAGCAGGAGCAAGCAGAACGTCAAAAAGTAGTAGAAGAAAAAATTAAAGTGTATCGAATCATATTCCCTAAGCTTTTAAAGGAACTTAAGGAGATTAAAGATTATAGAAATCCCCAAAAAAGAAAACACAAGTTGACCGTACTTTTGACATTTCGACCTAGTGAAGAACAGATATTGTATAGCAGTCGATGGCACCCAAAAACTCCGGCGTGATTATCCTTTCGCCAAAGAATGTTCAAAGCGGCGTGTTAAGGGTTCAGATGAAGAAAACATACAGTACTACGTCTATATTTTGGAAGCAGCTATTGTTTTTCCAAACGGTATTTCTCTACCCTTGTTAAGCGAATTTTGCGAGTATACAGAGCACTGAAGTTCAGGATGCTCCTATTCGTCGCATTCCTGGACTGATAAGAAGCAGGACTGTGAATTAAAAGCTTTCAAACGCTTAGCTGCTCGATTAAAAAAATATTTTTCACGACTCCCGATAATGATTCTTTTGGATGGACTTTACCCCAATGCCCCTGTTTTCGAGTCAGGAATGCGATGAGTAAGAGCCCCGAGGTTCACAATCACCGGGGTCCACGAATGTACATTTAGTACCTTACGTGAGGGACTTTTAGATTAGCATAAACATCAGGTTGGACACATGAGACGAGCATTTCTAAAATCACACCTCTCTACTCGGAAATTGACACTCTAAATGCTTATGCGTTTGAGTTGCAGACAAGCGGGAAGGAATCTGGACAAGGGATTTTTCAAGGTCCATGATAATTGGACCACTGACACTAGGTATATTGATTATGCTGTTTTTGTCGGTACGACACTGGCAAGCCTTAGTGTCGTATACCCGTAACAGGTAGAATTATATCCCTTTAGTTTCTCCCTCCTCCGGTGATGATGAGTCTTCCATCACCGGAGGAGCGGATGATCTAAGTCAAGGGAGTCTGGAGTGATATAGAATGAGTATGTTTAGGATGTTGATTACGGCAATCCTTGCGATCGCTACTAGTTATGTTATTCTCACTTTGACTAGGCAACGCCGCATCATTACTCTCGTGCTGCTGATTAGCTTTTGGGTCAGTGTTTTCGGTATTCAATGGGTCTAATTTTTGAATCGCACATTTAGCACATATGTTAATACATTCATTCAACCTAGCGAAGTCCATTTGACCTATAGAGGAGAGCGACCATCGCTTCCCCTGCCTTCTGCTACCGCCTTGCGGTTTAGGTTCTCTGAAGAGTCGGCTAAATACTATAGTAGGATGTCAATTGAGGAGGTTATCGAGTTTTACACTCAACAGGTTTTAGGAGTAGAGGTGTAGTCCAGAGAATCTGAAGATACAGGTGTTCGTCTACTGCTTATCTATCAAGAGGCTGTGTTCACCGTCCTAGTGACGCCGACCGGGAGATCAGCATCTAATATCCTGGTCGAATCTATCTCTTAGGGTGAAATCATGAAACCACGGGGACGGTTTTTGGAGGGATCAATCGTAAGTTTTGCACGTTAAAAGGCTCAAATAGCGCCTATTCATCGATGTTTGAGCCTTTTTGGACATTTGTTTTATAACCAACCTGCAAAATTTTTGATTGTCCTGAAGAATGAAGTCGCAGCGGAGCAACAAAGGGTATCATACTTAATTAGCAGTGCGGTAGTTCCAACTTAAAAATTTTGCAAATAGAAGGGAATTTATGTTATAATTCAGGCTAGGAGAAAAAACAAAACAGAGGTGCAAACTTTGGAAGATTTAAAACTTCGAGAAATAAAAAAAAAATGGCAGGAGCGGCAGGAAAAAAAAGAACAGGCGCAAAGGAAAAGGCGTGAAGATGCTTTTCCGGACTTTGCCCAAAAAGCCAAAGAGGAAGGGATAATTTTATGACTACAAAAGATATGAAAGTATTAAAAGCAAGGATAAAAGAAGACTTGGTTAGTATGGAAAATTTACTTTTAGAGCTTAAAAAAAAGGCATAATTAAGAATGTCAGCAATAGTTGTGTAGTAGTTGTGGAAGAAGATAGTTTTATTCTAAGAGCAGTAGGTTCAATATTACATGATTTTTATGTTGCTGTAGAAAGAAAACACACCGCCATTATCTAGTGTCCTTTCCTGTTTAACACATAAAACATGGCTAATATTAAACTCTTTTTCAACTTCCCTGTAAGCTATTTTTTGATCTTGAGGTTTGACTGCAAACACTTCATTAAAACCATCTATGTATTGCAATAAAAACTCGTTAGCTTGGTCTATAGTGGTAACGCCAGCGATTTTAAATTCAACAGGAAGCCTACTTTGAAGAGTATCCCAAAGGCGTTCC
>CAZIRG010000220.1:0-3037 GCA_964541505.1 uncultured Syntrophomonadaceae bacterium
TCACTTTATGTAAAGCAGGATTAGACAAAATAGAGGAACTTACTGCCATTATTAAGGAGACGAAAAAAAGGCAAATAGCAAAATAACTTTATCAAAAAGGAGGTAATTTAAATATGGAAATTTGTAATTGCCAGCTTGAAAATGTTTTTTCCCGTTACGAGAGGACAAGAAGTGAGCTGGTGCCTATTCTCCAAGACGCTCAAACATCTCTGGGCTATCTGCCGTTGGATGCTTTAAAAGCGATTGCTCGCTTTCTAGCTATGCCTGAAAGCCAGGTATATGGAGTAGCTACTTTTTATGGTCAGTTTTACTTTTCCCGTCGAGGAAAAAATGATATTAAGGTTTGTTATGGTACTGCTTGCCATGTAAAAGGGGCTACACGTCTGATAGAATCTTTTGAACGCAAGCTAGGAGTGACTTGTGGCTCTACTAGTGATGATTACAAATATAGCCTAGAAGAGGTAGCCTGTGTAGGTTGTTGTAGCTTGGCCCCTGTTGCTGTTATCAATGAAGAGGTTCATGCACACCTTACTCCTGACAAAGTAAGCAAGCTCATTGATGAAACTTGTAAACCTGAGGAACTTGTATCCGGGGAGGTCTGTGCTAATGGCTAAACAACAATACATTATACGAGTAGGGTTAAATACATGCGGCATAGCAGCCGGAGCTTCAAAGGTATACGATGTTTTAAAAGAAAAACTACAACATACTGATATTCAGCCACAACGTACCGGATGCATAGGCATGTGCTATAATGAGCCTCTGGTAGAAGTTATAACTCCTGGGGGAGAAAGTTATCTTTATGGTCAAATATCGCCTGAAAATGCCCTACGTATTGTAGACGAGCATATTAATAAAGGAGCTCCGGTTGATGAGCTTTTAGTATTGGCTCCAGGCAAAGAAACAAAAGATAAAATCTTTCTAGACAAGCAACGCCACATTTTATTGAAAGATTTTGGTACTATAGATCCAGAAGATATTAATAGCTACCAAGATGCAGGTGGCTATGTAGGGCTAAAAAAAGTTATCCCCGGCATGTCTCCGGAAAAAGTTATTGAAGAAATAAAAATATCAGGTCTACGTGGACGCGGTGGTGCTGGTTTTCCTGTTGCTAGAAAATGGGATTCCACGAGAAAAATACCAAATTCACCTAAATATGTAGTTTGTAACGGCGATGAGGGTGATCCCGGTGCTTTTATGGATCGCTCCGTATTGGAAGGAAATCCTCATGCAGTACTTGAAGGGATGACTATTGCAGCCTACGCTATCGGAGCAGCCTATGGCTATATTTATGTGAGGGCAGAATATCCACTGGCTGTTACCCGTTTAGAAATTGCCATCAAGCAAGCAAAGGAAAAAAACCTTTTGGGACAGGGAATCCTAGGCACGGACTTTAACTTCGACCTCAAAATATTCCAAGGGGCCGGTGCCTTTGTTTGTGGTGAATCTACTGCCTTAGTACACTCCATCGAAGGTTTTCGTGGTATGCCCAAGCCCTTACCACGACCACGTACTACTGAAGAAGGCTTGTGGGGAAAACCAACACTCTTAAATAATGTTAAAACTTTTGCCTTTATTCCCGGAATCATTGCTAATGGAGGCAACTGGTTTGCCAGCATAGGCACAAAAAATAGCCCTGGAACGGCAGTGTTTGCTCTGGCCGGACAAATTAAAAATAATGGTCTAATCGAAGTTCCGATGGGTATAGCCTTAAAAGAAATAATTTTTGATATAGGCGGTGGAACAGCAGGCGACCATAAATTTAAAGCTGTTCAAACCGGAGGACCTTCTGGTGGATGCCTACCCAAAAACCTTCTTAATCTAGAAGTAGATTTTGATTCTTTACTGGAAGCTGGCTCTATGATGGGCTCCGGCGGAATGATAATATTGGATGAAACCTCCTGCATGGTAGATATCGCTAGGTATTTTCTGCAATTTACCGTAAATGAATCTTGTGGTCAATGTACACCATGTCGTGAGGGCACACAGCAAATGTTAAAAATACTGGAAGATATCACTAGCGGCAAAGGTAGCATGGAAGACTTGTCCCTGCTGGAAGAAATGGGCAAGGCGATCATCACGAGTTCCATCTGCGGACTTGGCAAAAGTGCTCCCAATCCGGTGTTGAGTACTTTACGCTATTTTCGCTCCGAATATGAAGCCCATATTAAAGATAAAAGCTGTCCTGCCCTTTATTGCAAAGAACTGATCGTTTACGCTATTGACGCTGAGAAATGCAAAGCCTGTGGGCTTTGTCTGAAAGAATGTCCCGAAAAAGCTATAATTGGTGAGAAAAAAGTACCCCATGTAATAAATCAAGCTAAATGTACCAAGTGTGGTATCTGTATTGATGTTTGTCCGGATAAATTTAATGCTATTGCTCGCTTTACCGGACAACAAAAACTAGATATTCTGAAAGAGGTGAAAAAATGATTACGCTTTTTATTGATGATCAAAAAATTATGGCGGCAGAAGGCTCTACAGTCTTGGAAGCTGCTACAGCAGCAGGTATCTATATTCCCAACCTTTGCTACCATCCCGACCTGTCTACTTTTGGCGGCTGCCGTGTCTGCATGGTAGAAATCAATGGAAAAATGGTTACTGCCTGTCGGGCCCTGGTTGAAGAAAATATGATTGTGATAACAGATTCACCCTATGTTACCGCGCTACGCAGGGTTTTGGTCGAAATGGTTCTGGTCAATCACAATCCAGATTGTCAGTCTTGTTCGCAGAATAATGATTGTGCTTTGCAAAAAGTATCAGCCTTTGCTGGTATTACCCCGGAACGTCTTTCTCGCTTGCGGCGTGACATAAGTGATGTTCCGGCAGATACTTCCAACCCCTTTTTCAGCATTGATTATACTCGTTGTATTTTATGTGGTATTTGTGTGCGCACCTGTACTGAAATTAATGGCGTAGCGGCCATTGATTTTACTCATCGTGGTAACACTACCCGGGTTAGTTCTATGGGAGACATGCCGCTAGCCGAATCCACTTGTGAATCCTGTGGTGAATGTTTAGAACGCTGTCCCACCGG
>CAZIRG010000221.1:0-3015 GCA_964541505.1 uncultured Syntrophomonadaceae bacterium
CTTCACATAGTCATGCAAACGTCCAAATTGATATTCCTCATCTTCTTTATACTCAATATCAAGTAATAAATGCGGTATCTGCCCTACTTTTGATCTGGTATTCCCAGCAGAACGCACCCCATGCCAAAGTGATTTTAAGAAAAAGTCATAATCGCTGTCTGTCAGGCGAGAAAGTTTTGCCGAGTGCTGGTTGGCTACTCCAGAAAAACCAATTAAGCCGTAGCGCAAACCATAAAAAGCAGTAAATGTCCCTTGCTCTTTTGTATCATCGCTAGCAAAAGTAGTCGTCCCATGAATATCTACACTTTCTGCCTGGTGAAGAACTTCACCCATATTAATTTGTACTGCTCCTGTTAGTGTCTTAGGCTCTGGTTTTGGTTCCCATGTTTTTTCCTTACCGTTCTCATCTTTGATTTTTTCTGGTTTAAAAGCAAAAGAGCTGCCAAAAAGGCGGGCATCAATAAAAGCATCCAGAAGTATATCCACTATTTCTTGCCCCTGTGCTTTAGGTAATTTTTTTGAGTTTAAGTAGTGCACTACTCGTCCCGTTAAATTTGTAGTTTTACCCTCAATTTTATCGACTAAAATATTATAACCTCTGTTTTTCATAAAATCACGACAAAACCTTTTTAAACGTACATCAGTTACATAGTAGGTTCCATCCGGCAGTACTCGTGGACGATTTTCGTCTGGATCTCCATTGGGATTCCCCATTTTAATATCATACAAAAACAAAAACTCTCTTCTACTTGGCAATGTTTTGGTCATTTTTTAATCCTCCTTTTCTTTTGTAGGCAAAATATCACTGCTCATAGCCTGTCCTAACAATAAATAATAATTTGTTTTTATCTCATCTAAAGCTATTTCATCTCCTAATCTTATTCCCAACTGACTTAGTTCTGCAAGTAAATTTCTTATAGAGCTACTACCTTCTACCCCATAAGCAAGTAATTTAGCTCTTATCTTGGTATAAAGTTCCGGCAAATCCCTCCCCTGCAAGGTTAATCTTTTTAACCAGGTCAAAGCATTAGCCCCCACGTTTATCCCTTTAGCGCCTTGTACACTTAATAATTTGCCGTAAAGCACTCCTAGTAAAAAAGCAAATGCTTTTTCCTCTTCGTTAATACTGCTTTCTGCCCCAAAGTATGGTTTTAATTCTTCCATTTTCGGTTCAAAAAAGTTTTTTTCTCGCTCCATAACACCAACCTCCTTAAAATAATTAAGCCACCAATTAACATACTTTATCCAGCCAGCAGCCGTTAAATAACTACCCTTCTTCGACTTCCCTTCATACAATAAACTTATGTAACCCTTTTCCTTTTCAACCGCTTCAGCAAAATACCAACGAGCAGTAGTTAACCACTCCGACCAAAATCTCTTTTCAGGTAATATCTTTTTATGATATACAGATTCAGCAATATGCCGTTTTAATTCAAATAGTTGCTTGCTTTCATTAACTTCTTTAGCTTTCTTACCACCTGGTCGGTGAAAAAATAAACGTAATGCATTTAATGACAAGTTTGGCCTAAATGAGCTCGGCTCATTCTCTAGTTTTTCTCTAGGAAATAAGGGGTGTTGCCAGTTTTCGGAATCTGAATTTATCTCTGAAAGTTCTCTCAGTCGGCTCGGCAATACACTTGTTATTGCCCCTCGCACATTTTCAATGTTTTGGCCTATATCTACCCAAACAATATCAAAGTTTAAAATACTTTTCTTTTCTTTTAAAATATTTAACAAACCATCTTCATCAGCACTTACATCCGAAGACATATTATAAATATAACCTTCTACCTCTTCTAAAACTTCCAAGCGATCTACCACCGGCAGTCCTGGTAAAAAATGAGGTATAATTAACGATCCACTTCCAGCAATATTCGTAACAAAAGGGCGTTTTTCTTTTTTGGGTCCACCTCTCTTTATAACATGATTTTTATAAATATACAGTAAATCAGCACAGGGAGCACATATGGCAAAAGCTTTCCAAGCATTACTCAGCTTGATTTGCGAAAAAACACCTTCTCTGTCCATATTAATAAAACTGATACCAGCACCCCTTAAAGCATTGGGATAAACTGTGATATTTTTGGTATTGCACAAAGGACATTCCGCTTCTTCTTGCGCCGGCACTTTTTTGGTTACATAACGTTCACCAGCCAACTTTTTCTTTAACAAATATTTTGAGTAAAGTATATTTTCTCCCGGCAATCGCCCCTTAGAATCTCGTATAGTTATAAAAACTGTACCCTTTTGTGGACCAATTTTATCCACTACACAAGCCAGTAAACTCACATAACCTGCCTCTTGCCAATCAATAACATCTCCACTAGGCAGCTTAACTTTTGGTCGCTTTAATATTTTTATAATATCCGCAAAGTATTCAGCCCATGGTTCTTTAGATGCTGCTTCTTTTTCAAAATTCTTCATAGTGCTTTTAATTATTTTCTCAGACGGCCCACTTCCTTTACTTTTATCATAACTCCTTTTAATTACCGGACCTATAGCTGGACTTTGGCTGCCGGTTGGCTTCAAAAATGGTAACTTTCCCGAATTACCACTGCCGAGATCCTCTACCGACAAAAGCAAGGTGTCTTCAGAGGAGTCCTCCATAGTTAAAATATAAACTTTTTCTATTCTGCCATGGTCTTCAATTAGGTAAGGGAATATTGCTTCTGGCTCGCTGCTCCTGATTTCCTGATACCACTCTTCCGAGTCAAAAAAATCCTGGTTAAATTGCCCGCCTTTTTCAGCCAAATACCTTTGCCATAAGTAATCTGATGCCAATATACGCATAGCATTAATCATCTTTTCTCTCACCACCTTTTCTTTTTTTCACTTTACCTCCCACCACTTTCACGCACCCAAACCCCTGGCTATTTTTACCGCCAACCGCTCCATCAACTGCCATTTGCAGCAAGGGCTGTGGTCCCTCCAAACGAATCCTACCAGCATAACCTTTAATGATAAACCCTTTATAATTGATTATTTTCAGTTTTTGTTCTCCTACCGGCTTTACTG
>CAZIRG010000222.1:0-2994 GCA_964541505.1 uncultured Syntrophomonadaceae bacterium
ATAATTCCACATAGAATTTTTTTTTTGCTCTTTTGTTATAAAATAACCCAATAACAACTTTCATTATAAAGAATAATATGCTTAAAAACTCATATTTATGAACAAAAAAACAACGACTTCTAGATCGTTGTTTATAAATCGCCTCTTTTTTCCCTTGAAACGGTGAAGTTGTATGTTGCGTTTCTCTTCTTATTTAATAAATTTTCTACCACCTTTGTCATATCTACTAGGCTTTTTATTACCATCTAACCTCGCAGACTTAGCAGACTTAGCAGATGAACTGTTGGGATTCCCTGTATCGCTCAGCAAAGCTTTTCGGGAGAGATTAATTCTGCCCCTGTCATCAATATCCAAAACTTTGACCATTATTTCATCTCCAACTTTTACCACATCTTCAGTTTTATTCACTCGCTCATGTGCCAAGTGTGAAATATGTATCAAGCCACTTTTCCCAGGAAGAATCTCCACAAAAGCACCATAATTTTCTGTTCTGATAACTTTTCCCAGGTACGAGACGCCAGGCTCTGCCTCTTTTACAATACCTTCAATAATTTCTCTGGCTTTCTCCCCATTCTTGGAATCAAGTGCAGCTATAAACACGCTACCATCAGGCTTAATATCTATTTCGCTGCTTGTTTCAGATATAATTTTATTAATTATCTTGCCTCCAGGTCCGATTATATCTCTTATTTTCTCCGGATCAATTTGTAAAGTTATGATACGAGGAGCGTATGGTGACATCTCACCTCGCGGAGAATCCAGTGTTGAGAGCATTTTTTCTAAAATAGACAAGTACCCTTCTTTAGCTTTCTTAAGAGCATTAGCTAATAACTCCCGAGAAAGACCTTTTGTTTTTATATCCATTTGTAATGCTGTAATGCCATCTCTTGTTCCAGCAACTTTAAAGTCCATATCTCCCAGATAGTCTTCCATTCCTTGAATATCAGTAAGAACAACTGCCTTTTCACCAGTAACAAGCCCCATAGCTATTCCCGAAACAGGTTTTTTTATGGGTACCCCTGCATCCATCAGAGATAAAGAAGCTGCACATACACTGCCCATAGAACTAGAGCCGTTTGATCCCATTACTTCTGAAACCAAACGAATAGCATAAGGAAAATCTTCTTCTGAGGGTATCACTGGTAACAGGGCTTTTTCAGCCAAAGCCCCATGACCAATTTCCCGGCGACCGGGACCACGCATAAAGCCAGCTTCTCCTACACTATAAGGAGGGAAATTATAGTGATGCATGAACCTTTTTGTTTCTTCCGATCCTAATCCATCAAGTTTCTGCACATTGCCTAGTGATCCCAAAGTACATATATTTAAAACCTGTGTCTGCCCCCTATTAAATAATGCGGAGCCATGTGTTCTCGGGAGATACCCTACTTTACAAGTTACAGGTCTGATTTCATCTGGTTTTCTCCCATCAGGACGAATCTCTTCTTCTAGAATTCTTTTTCTGACTATCTCTTTAAGAAGATTTTCAAAACATGCATTAATATCTTTAGCCTTTTCAGGGTATTCGGAAAGTAAGGTTTCGTTAATTTCTTTTTTTATATTGGTAATCTTTTCTTCCCGTGCCAGCTTCTCTTCAATTAAAAGAGCTGCTTCTATTTTTTCCGAAGCAATAACTCCTATTTTTTCTGAAATTTCTTCTGCTGGTTCAAAAAGAGGCACTTCTCTTTTCGGCTTTGCACAAGTAGCAAACATGGTTTCTTGCAAGGAAATAATTTCTTTAATTACCTCGTGACCTTTGATTATGGCTTCTAACAAATTTTCTTCTGAAACTTCTGCAGCGCTAGCTTCTACCATCATAATAGCCTCTTTTGTGCCGGCTACTAATAAGTGCAAAGTACTTTTTTCTCTTTCTTCCGCAGTTGGATTAATAATATATTCTTTGTCTATTAGACCTACAACTACCGCCGCTACAGGTTCTGCAAAAGGAATATCTGAAATTGACAACGCTGCTGATGCCCCTATTATGGCCAGAGCTTCTGGTGGGTATTCTTGATCCACAGACAAAACTGTAGCTACAATATGTACTGAATTTCTAAATCCTTTCGGGAACAATGGTCTAAGCGGTCTATCTGTTAATCTAGCCGCTAGAATGGCCTTTTCAGTAGGTCTACCCTCTCTTTTTATAAATCCTCCTGGTATTTTGCCGGCGGCGTACATTCTTTCCTCATAGTCAACAGTTAAAGGGAAGAAATCAATTCCGTCTCTAGGCTCTGCAGATGCCGTTGCGGTGACCAAAACAATACTTTCACCATAGCGAACTAAAACAGCTCCACCTGCTTGCTGTGCCAGCTCACCAACCTCCAGGACCAGAGAACGTCCTGCAAGTGTTACCTTGAATTGTTCCATTTATTTTATATCCTCCTTTACTTCTACTTTTCACAAAAGAGCTAGGTTAACCTCGCTCTTTCTTTTAGCGTCTTAATTCCAATTTATTTAAAATCAGCTGATACCTTGCAACCTCGTTTTCTTTCAGGTAACTAAGGAGCCCACGTCTTTGTCCAACCATTTTTAGAAGTCCTCTTCTGGAGTGATGGTCTTTTTTGTGAGTTTTTAAATGTTCTGTTAAATGTCTTATCCTTGCTGTTAAAAGAGCAATCTGTACCTCAGAAGAGCCAGTATCCTTCTCATGCCTCTGAAACTTTTCGATAATATTTTGTTTACTAATGTTGAGCGCCATGCTGATATTCACCTCCTTATATTCTTTATCCCCATTAGCCAAGAAAAACGTCGGAGCAGCGATTTTCCTAGCTTATGGTTTTTACTCCCTCATATTCTATCACAGACAAAAAGTATTGTAAATTAATTAAATTTTGTAACTACTTGAGCCTTGCTGCTACAGCAATACCATGTTCGCTGGATTTTATATGTGTATCGATGCTCACTTTGGTATACACTGTAACAGCTTAGGCAACTTTGAGATAATTTTAAAAACAGTTCAATAGACCTGAGTAGTAGTTACTAAATTTTATTTAT
>CAZIRG010000223.1:0-2984 GCA_964541505.1 uncultured Syntrophomonadaceae bacterium
CTTTGTGCCTTTGTGCCTTTGCCCCTCTGTGCCTGAGTAGTTACGACAGTATAACACAAATGAGAAACAAAGGAGGAGCTAAACATGCAAGAATGGAAAACTTTAGAGGAAAAGGTGGAGCTTTTAACCCGGGAGTTGGCAGAGGTCAAAAGAACTATCGCTAGTTCAAAGGATTATACTGGCGAAGAAAAATCCGCCAAGAAAATCATAGTAGTAAGGAACTTACACAAATATTATCAAGAAATAAGAGCTGTAGATGGTATCAGCTTTGACGTTTATGAGGGTGAGATTTTTGGCATGGTCGGACCTAATGGGGCGGGCAAAACAACAACAACAGAGTGCATCGAGGGGTTACGCAAACCAGATGAGGGGACTATCAGTGTGCTGGGCTTAAACCCTTGGAGAGATGGTCCTGACCTGCGACTAAAGATAGGCATGCAATTGCAAGAGGGCAATCTATTCTACCGCATTACAGTTAAAGAGGCCTTGAAACTTTATGCTACTTTTTATGCTCAGCCTGCCTCTTGGAGAGAGTTATTGGAGAAGCTTGGGCTCGAAGACAAGCAGGACGTTTATTATGAAAAACTTTCCGGCGGAATGAAACAACGCTTGACCATTGCCCTAGCTTTGATGGGTAAACCAGAGGTAGTCTTCTTTGACGAACTAACTACAGGGCTTGATCCGCAGGCCCGGCGAAACATGTGGGGTTTGATAAAAGAGATTCGTGCACAAGGCACAACGGTATTTCTTACCACCCATTTTATGGAAGAGGCGCAAGAACTCTGCGACAGAATATGTGTTATCGAAAAAGGCAAAATAGTCGCCCTTGATAAACCAGAGGTTCTCATCCAAAGTTTACAAGTCGAAAGCAAGGTAATTTTCAGTGCTACAGAAACAGTTACAGCAGAAATGTTCAGAGACTTGCCCGGTGTAAGCAAAGTAGAAAAAATAGAAGAACGAATCATTATTTATGGAAACAGCAAGGAGATACTAACAACGCTCATGCAAACAGTAGGAACGCAAGATATACCTTTACCAGACTTACAAATCAAACAACCGACGCTTGAAGATGTGTATCTTACCCTGACCGGACGCAACTACAGAGATTGAAAGGAGAGCAAGATGAATCTAAAACAATTAGGAACCTTGATAGATGTAGAAATCAAAAATTTTATAAGAGAACCGGTAGCAAGCCTGTTGATGGTTACTTCTGCAGTAATGTTCTTGATATTTGCTGCCGCCTACGGAGACAACCCGGCCCCCGGTGGTCTGCGGATGGTTGATTTTCAGGTACCCTCTTTTATCGCCATGGGCATTGCCATGATCGGCATAATGAACATACCGTACACCATAGTAGAGTACAAAGCGATAAAAGTTTTTAAGCGCTTCCGGGGCACCCCTTTGAAACCGTGGTACATTCTAATTTCTCAAGGGGTGATAAATTTTCTTATAATTATAGTGAGTAGCCTAATGCTCATTGGTACTGCAGCTGTGGCCTTCGATATAGAATTTCATGCTAACATCTTAAGCTTTGCACTGGCTTTTACCTTGAGCAGCATCACCTTTTTCTCGTTAGGATTTGTCTTTGCTGGATTCCTGCGTACCACTCGTGCCGTAGAGTCCATTACGGGGATTCTTTTCTTCCCCCTATTTTTCTTGTCCGGCATAATGATTCCTCTCGAAGCATTTCCACAATTTATCCAGGATGCTGCTGCGTTTAACCCGGTAGCTCACAGCGTAGATATTTTAACAGCAACCTGGACCGGTAACAGCCTGAGCAATTACAATAGCGAAATTCTGATCATGTGCTTGATTACAGTTTTCTGTACCCTCCTGGCTGCAAAAACGTTTCAGTGGGAGTAAGTAACCATGGGAAATATCTTTAAAAATAGAAATCACGCTGACCTGCTTTGATTTTTTCTAAGTGATTTTCTGTCTTTTCTCGTATAGCCGAATTAGCAATCTGCCCTAAATGCTCCTGGATAGTTTTAGCGCCAATTTCACGAGTAGCTGGGGTAGCATAATCTTCCAAATATTCCTGAAAGGTCAGGATAGCGTTGGGCTGGCAGACATCCTGTATTTTCCCACTCTTTGCTAGGGACATAAACCGGTCACCAGTTCTTCCTTGGCGGTAGCAAGCAGTACAGTAACTAGGTAAATACCCCGTCTGACACAACCCGGCTAAAACCTCATCAGGGCTGCGATGGTCCTCCAGCTGAAACTGGGGGACTTCTTCTTGGTGGGAAAGACATGCTTTCTCATGTTCATCTTTATATCCTCCCACCCCGGTACAGGAACCCGCACTAACTTGAGAAACCCCAGCAGCCAAGAGTTGATGCCGCATCTCGGCAGTTTCCCGGGTAGAAAGGATGATGCCAGTATAAGGCACCGCCAAGCGTAACACGGCAACCAACTTTTTAAAATCATGGTCATCCACAAGATATTTGAAGTCTTCTTGCTTTACCCCATGGGCAGGTTTTAGCCTAGGCACAGAGATAGTATGTGGACCAACACCAAAAACTTTCTCCAGCTCAAGCGCATGTAAAAGCATGGCTATAGTCTCATAGCGGTAATCATACAAACCATACAAAACACCAAATCCTACATCATCTATCCCGGCTTCCATAGCTCGATGCATAGCAGTAGTGTGCCAGTTATAATCAGACTTGGGTCCCGAGGGATGTACTGTTGCATAAGTGGGTGCGTGATAGGTTTCCTGGAATAAAATATAAGTTCCAATGCCAACTTCTTTTAGACGACGATACTTATCTACTGTGGTGGCTGCAATATTAACATTCACTCGCCGGATGCTGCCCTTCTTTTCTTTGACCTCGTAAATATTCTTTATAGCCTCCATAACATATTCCAACGAGCAGTTTTTATCATCTTCACCACATTCAATCGCCAGTCTTTTATGCCCCATGTTTTCCAGCACCATTATTTCTTCCCGCACCTCTTCCATGGATAGCTTACGCCGGGGAAAG
>CAZIRG010000224.1:0-2980 GCA_964541505.1 uncultured Syntrophomonadaceae bacterium
ACTGTAAACTGTAAACTGTAAACTGTAAACTGTAAACTGGCGAGCCGCAGCGAGCCCTAAGGAGGAGAATAGTCATGCCTTTAATTACTATGAAATGTGATGAACTAATCCCCGAACGGGGAAAACATACTTATATTACTGATATAGAAAACCCGGTGATACCGAGATGTAATGTCAACACCATACCTGGGGATATGACCGAGCGAGGTTGTTCTTTTGCCGGTGCCCGTGGTGTTGTAGGTGGACCGGTTGTAGATGTTATTCACATGGTGCATTCGCCGGTGGGTTGTGCGTATTATACTTGGGGGTCGCGGCGTAGCCTGTCGGATTGGTATGCTTGGTCTGGTCCGAATAAATTGGATAATGCCTCTTTTAACCGGCGTTATTGTGTGACTACTGATATGGAAGAAAAAGATGTTGTTTTTGGCGGGGGCAATAAACTGAAAAAAGCATGCCTGGAAGCTTTTCAGATATTTCCTGAAGCTAAGGGATTGTTTATGTACTCAACTTGTACTTCCGGACTGATTGGAGATGACATTCCGGCAGTGGCTAAACAGGTAGAAAAGACGGTAGGCAAACCGGTGTTTTTTGCACAAGCTCCCGGTTGCTCCGGTGTTAGTCAATCCAAAGGACACCATGTTTTCAATCACGAGTTTTACCGCCAAGTCAGGGTATTGCGTGAAAAGCAGCCGGAACTGTGCATGCAGGAAGAAGAAAAAACATTGTATGACATTAATCTGATTGGTGATTACAATATGGACTGGGATCTAAAAGCAATTATACCGCTTTTTGAGCAGATGGGTATCCGGATAGTGGCTACCTTTACCGGTAACGAACGCCTTGCGAATTTAATTAAAATGCCGGATGCTAAGCTTAACCTGGTGCACTGCCAACGTTCTGCCGGCTATATTGCTGAATTGATTAAAGATCATGTTGGGGTCGATTCTATTCCGGTAACCTTGTATGGTCTAGAAGAGACATCTAAAGCATTAAGAGATACAGGTAAGTATTTCGGTTTGGAAAAACGGGCAGAAGAAATTATTGCCAGAGAAACAGCCCGTGTTAAGGATTCCATTGCCTACTATCGTAGCAAATTGGTAGGCAAAAGAGTTGCTTTGTATGTAGGAGCACCGCGGGTATGGCACTGGATTAACTTAATGGAAGAATTAGGTATGGAGATAGTAGCTATGGCTTGTACTTTTGCCCATAAAGATGACTATGAAAAAATCAATGCTAGGGCTAAAAGCAACATCTTGGTTATTGATAACCCTAACGAATTTGAAGTAGAAGAGATGTTGCACGACTACAAACCGGATTTGTTTTTGTGTGGTTTAAAAGAAAAATATATTGCCCGTAAAATGGGTGTGTCTACGGTTAACTCGCACTCTTATGAAAAAGGACCCTATGCCGGCTATTTTGGTTTTGTTAACTTTGCACGTGATATTTATCAAGGGTTTTATGCCCCGGTTTGGAAGTTTGTAAAAAATAATCCTTTTGAGGAGGTGGAATAAAGGTTATGAACAAAATACCCTTGGAAGGATTTACCTTCGACCAGTTTAAAATTGAAAAAGTGCCGGCCACACCGGCTTATGTAGAGCGAAACCCGGAACTGGTGCCTAAAGCCAGCCGTTGCGTAGTGATTAACCCATCCCGTACCTGTATGCCATTTGGGGCGATGTATGCTACTTTAGGAGTAAACAGGACCATTGCCTTGGTACAAGGTGCGCAGGGTTGCACTACTTATGTGCGCTATACACTTTCGCGTATATTTAAAGAACCGGCAGTTATTGCTAACACTTCTTTCCATGAAGATGCGGCAGTTTTTGGCGGGCGTAAAAACTTGATACAAGGTATTAGAAACTTGGCGGTACGCTATAAGCCAGATATAATTGCCATTGTTACTACTTGTTCGAGTGAAATAATCGGGGATGATTTAGCTTCTTTTATTAAAATGGCACGCAAAAAACTAATCAAAGAAATTGGCGAAGAAGCGGGCAATGAAGTAAGAATAGTACCTATCAGCACGCCTAGTTTTGCTGGTTCTCATGTAGAAGGTTATAACCGGGCGGCAGAATCTTATCTGATGGAGTTTGCTAAAGAAAAGACTACCGCCAACAATAAAGTGACTATTATTCCCGGCATGATTAATCCGGGTGATTCGCGGGAAATCAAACACTTGTTGACAGAGATGGGTGTCGAATATAGTTTTTTGTTTGATACTTCTATGACTCTAGATGCCCCACTACGGCCGCCGGTGAGGTTTCCTTATTACCCCAAGGGTGGTACTACTATCGAAGAAATGGCAGCTATGCCTAATGCGTTGGCGACCTTTGTACTTAGCAAACATGAGGGTACTAAGGGAGCGGAGTATTTAAAAAATAAGTTTGACGTGCCAGCTTATATTGGTCCGCTGCCGTTAGGCGTACATAATACGGATACATTTTTGAAAAAGTTAAGCGAGGTAACTGGCAAAAAAGTTCCAGAGAGTTTACTTGATGAACGTGGTATGTTAATGGATACCATGGCAGACAGCTATAACCACACTATGATGAAAAAAGTAGCATTGTTTGGTGACCCGGATATTGTGCTTGGAGCGACCAGGTTTGTTTGCGAATTGGGCATGGAACCAATAGCAGTATTAGGTGGTACTAAGAGTAAAATATTCGATAAAGAGATAAAAAAAATCATGATAGAATACGGTTATGCGTCAGAAATTTTTAATGGTGGTGACTTATTTGAGCTAGATGAATATTTAAAGAAGAATAGGCCGGATGTTATTTTGGGCCATTCTAAAGGCGTGGATATTGCCAAAGAATTAGATGTGCCTTTGGTGAGATTTGGATTTCCAGTTTACGATCGCTTCGGCTATCAAAAACGTCCAATATTAGGTTATCGAGGGGCAGAGCTTTTTCTGAACAATATTATTAACACTATTTTAGATTATAAATATCCGGACGATCGTACGCAACAGTTGTAGAGG
>CAZIRG010000225.1:0-2964 GCA_964541505.1 uncultured Syntrophomonadaceae bacterium
CCTACTTACCTACTAATTCAAAGCATCGAATTGATCAGCAGTTGCGTATACGCATGTTGCGGATCTTCCATTATTTGGTCTGTCAAACCACTTTCCACTACCCGACCATTTTTCATGACTAAAGTACGCTCTGCCAACATACGAATCACAGCAAAGTCATGCGAAACTACAACCATAGCAATACTCAATTGCCGTTGAATCTGTCTGATCAAATCTAAAATCTGTGCCTGCACCGAAACATCCAGCCCGGTAGTAACTTCATCCAATAACAGCAGTGGTGGGTTGTTAGCCAGTGCTTTAGCTATCTGCACTCTTTGCTGCATACCACCACTAAAATTTTTAGGCAAATCATCCATCCGCTCCAAAGGCAGTTTGGTTTTATGCAAAAGTTCTTGGGCGCGCTGGCGAATTTTACCAAAATGATACCAGTCGGCAGCAATTAACTTTTCGGCGATATTACCGCCACAAGAAAAATCTAGCCGGAGTCCCAAGTAGGGGTTTTGATAGACAATACCCAGCCGGTGATTGCGCAACCATCTTTTTTTCTGGCTACTAACAGTAAAAAGATTGCTTTGACCTCCTTCAAAATTTTGCAGGTAAACCTCGCCGGAGCTAGGTGCTTCATCAAAGCAGAGGCACTTTATCAAGGTACTTTTACCTGAGCCGCTCTCACCCACAATCCCGATAATTTCACCGGCATAGACATCTAGGCTGACATCTGCACAAGCTATAATAGAGTGGCAACGAGGGCAAATATTGCTATTCGCTTCCGGACCGGTTAACTCTAGGCAGTGCTCACACCCCGGGCCATAAATTTTGCTTAAATGATGCACTTCCAGTAAGGATTTCTTATTCATATACATGCCAAAGCCCCCCTACTTTGACTGCTAATCCTGATTTTTGTTGTTGCCTTTTTTGGCAATAACTAGTATCAGAGCAAACATAATAGCGCTTACCTGTTTTGTTATGGTAAGTTTCATCCAGATAGGAGTGGGTACTGTCACAAAGTCGGCAGCGATGTCCCTGGAAGTCTTCCACCTCAAAGCCATAGTCCTCAAACTGCAAAGGCACAACATTTGTGTAAGGTGGTATGGCATACAAACGTTTTTCCCGCCCAGCACCAAACAAAAAAAGCGTCTCTGCTTGATGCAATTTGGGCACATCATAGCGTGGTATGGGGGACGGATCCATCAGGTAACACCCATTCACTGTTACCGGGTAGCGATAAGAAAGGGTGATTTCGCCCCAGCGCACAATATCCTCATACAAAAAAACCCACATTTTGCTGTAATCTTTTTCTGCATGCAGGCGACGTGTTTCTTGCTCACTGGGTTCTACCCAGCGTAGTATTTCAGGGTAAGGTACTTGTAACACCAAAATTTGTTCTGCACACATTTTTTCTTCCGGAATACGATGCCGGGTCTGGATAATACTGGCTGACAGAGTGTCAGTAGTGGTTTTTACCTCACTACTACCGGCAATAAATTCTCTTAGATTGCAGGCATTAACACTGTGGTCACAACCTTGGTCAATTACCTTCAAAATATCCTCGACGCCAATTATAGACAGTGTGATTTGTAAGCCGCCGGTTCCCCAGCCACTAGCAATTGGCATCTCACGCGAACCAAAAGGCACCTGATAGCCGGGAATGGCCACCGCTTTTAAAAGTTTGCGCCGGATTTCTTTTTTGGTATCTTCATCCAGAAAAGCATAGTTATATAAGCTCATTATGCTGATCTCCCTTTCCTGTCTTTTTCCTTTGCTGTACAGAACGCAGGCGGTTTAAATCAGCCTGAAAATCTACATAATGGGGCAATTTCCAGTGCGAAACAAAACCAACAGCCTCAATACCATCAATATGGTAGAGTACAAATTCTTCATCTTCTGCCGGAGCCTGCGGATTTTCCGCTGCCATTGCCCTGTCTAGGGTAGCCATGGCCATAGCTTTGACTTCATTATGTCCCAAGCACATGCCATAGCCCAGGGTAAACTTGGCTTTATTGTTTGCATCTATGTTTGTGTTTGCTTTAAAACTCCCCTCTTCTTCCGCTACACGTGCCACCAACTCTACCTCGGTAATCCTCACCGCACCTACGGTAATTTCCTCCTCCGGTCGTAAAGGATGGGAAATAATTAAATCAACTTGACCTACTTTTAATTCCGCCAGGCAAGGGTGAATAGCACCGTAACCACGCATGCTGGAGTAGGCTAAGGTCATCATGCCACCAGTTTCTCCCCTGGCCAGTGTTTGCAAGCGCATCGCCCGTGAAGCAGGAAAACGCAAAGAGTGACGAGTAATATCAGCAATATTTTTATCTGCAACCAAAGCCTTATTTTTTGGTGCAGCAACTTCCAATAATCCCTGTTGACGCAATAAATCAACTACCCTGGGGAAGGTTGGTACTGCTGTTATTGTTTCAGGCTCAACTTGCGATAAATACCTGTTCATAAAATCTTTTATGTTTTGCTCGTTTTCTGCTAATAATTTTAAATCCAGTAATCGTTTTGTATAATCCCTGGTCGGACCTAAATATTGACCGCCAGGAATATCTTTAAAAGCTGCTGAAATACGCCTGATCACCTGCATACGAGTGGTATCTGCCGGCAAAGAATAATGATGGCGAGATAAAGTAGAGCGAAAAGCTCTTAGTAAAAAAGCTGCTTCCAAAGTGTCGCCTTCCGCTTGTTTTAAAGCCAACGCCGCCAGCTCCGGAGCATAAAGTGAACCCTCGCTCATCACCCGGTCAACGGCCAGGCGCATTTGGTCTAAAATTTGTTTTACCTGCATGGGAGCACTGCCGCCCTTGCAGCGGTAGTAGTTAACCAATTGTTCTGCTTCTTTTATGGCTTTCTCCCCACCTTTGACTGCCACATAAGCCATTTACACTGCCTCCTTTGACCGACTACACTTATCAAGGGAATATAATTGTATTCTTCAACTATAAATCTTTTAGAAATTAAAAA
>CAZIRG010000226.1:0-2961 GCA_964541505.1 uncultured Syntrophomonadaceae bacterium
TAGCTGGGGATTTATTAAATCAGATTATAGCATCAGGTTTTGCTGCCCGGGAAATGGCTTTGCCTTTTTGGGGTCTATATGGAGCTTGCTCATCTTTGGGCGAGTCTCTTTCTTTAGCTTCTTTGATTATAGAGGGCGGTTCAGGCAAGAATATTCTTATAGGGACTTCCAGTCATAATTGTACTGCAGAAAGACAGTTTCGTTATCCGACAGAATATGGAGCACAGCGAGCAGCTACGGCACAGTGGACAGTAACAGGAGCAGGTGCTGCTGTAGTAGCAAAAGAGGGAGTAGGTCCTTATATTACCGTTTTGACAGTAGGTATAATAAAAGATTTTGGATTAAAGGATCCCAATGACTTGGGAAGCGCCATGGCGCCGGCGGCAGCAGCTACTATAGAGGCTCATTTTAAAGAGACAGGTCGTAAGCCTTCAGATTACGACATGATAGTAACTGGAGATTTAGGTCAGGTAGGTAAAATGATGCTTCTGGAGTTAATGCAGGAAACAGGTTATGCCTTTGGTGACAATTATACTGACTGCGGCTTACTTATTTACTATCCACATCAGAAGGTAGATGCCGGCGGCAGTGGTTGTGCGTGTTCATCACTGGTGATTCTGGCTCATTTATTAAAAAAGGTACGTTCCCAAGAGATTAATCGCTTACTTTTGGTCCCTACCGGAGCCTTGCACAGCCCGACTTCCTGCCAGCAGAAGGAGAGCATTCCCAGTATAGCACATGCTGTATTAATTGAAGGTAATTTGGAATAACTACACTAGATAGACTAAAGACAGACTAAAAATTAATGTTTCTTGGTAAAATATGGTTAAAGAAAATAAGCTAATGCAATACAGTTTACAGTTTACGGTTTACAGTTAACAGGGGTTACAAGGGTTACGGAGGTTACGATTTTCCGATTTGTTATACAATAATTAACTGGTAACTGGTAACTTAGTTCTCTTCGTGAGTATATACAGGAGGTAAGACATAATGGGCTCATATCTGATGGCATTTCTTGTGGGCGGTGCTATATGTGTGATCGGTCAACTCTTTTTTGATCTGACTTCATTTACGCCGGCACATATTTTGTCTGGCTTTGTGGTTACCGGGGGAATTTTATCAGGTTTAGGACTATATGAACCATTGATTGAGTTTGCCGGTGCCGGTGCCATGGTGCCCATATCCAGTTTTGGTAATTCTTTAGTGAAAGGTGCACTATTCGAAGCCTCACAGCATGGTGTCATTGGGGTGTTAACCGGTATGTTTGAGTTAACTAGCACAGGCATCACAGCGGCTATCCTTTTTGCTTTTTTTGTGGCTGTTTTGTTTAATCCTAAAGGATGATGTTGTTTATATTCACGGAGGCAACTAACTTATATTTTCATATATGCTGCCAAATGCAACTAACCTGTATTTTATCAGTTGCCAGTTGCCAGTTGCCAGTTGACGGTTAATTATTGTATAGCAAATTGGAGCCCCGTAACCCCGTAACCACTGTAAACTGTAAACTGTAAACTGATAATTTATACGCGTTTGTCACAAATGTTCGTGTGTGGTTTACATCGATATAGTTAGTCGAGTGACGGTAATTTAGAAAGGTAGGTATTATGGAAGAAAGAAAATTATCCGGTAAGCTGGAGGATGATCTGGGTTTTATAAAAGAAAAGTTGGGTGTAGGTGTCAGTTTTGATGTTATAGTGCGAGAGTTTAAAATCGCTGGTAAAAAAGCTGCCTTAATTTTCATCGATGCTTTTGCTAACGGTGAGAATATTACTTTAATAATGCAAAATATTGTTAAGCTAAAAAGAGAAGATATTTATCCTCACCCCTTACAAAAAATCTACCAGCAACATTTACCTTATATGGAGATAGATATTGCTGATGATTTAAACGAGATTATTGATCACATACTGGCCGGACCAGTGGCTTTGTTCATAGATGGAGAAACCAAAGTAATTATTATTGATGTACGAGAATATCCGGGGCGCCAGCCAGAAGAGCCAGAGCTAGAAAGAGTAACGCGTGGTTCTAGGGATGGCTTTGTAGAAACTGCTATTTTTAACGTAGGTTTGGTTCGCAGACGTGTACGAGATCCAAGCTTACGAGTAGAGCATCTTACTGTCGGTGCTCGTTCCAAAACAGATATTGCCTTATTATATATTAATGATGTAGCAAATCCGGGGATAATAGATGAAATCCGCAAAAGAATTAAAAACATAAAGATTGATGTTCTTCCTATGGCTGAGAAATCCGTAGAAGAGTTTATCGCTAAAGGTTATTATAACCCCTACCCACAGGTAAGATATACTGAACGTCCAGACATAGCTGCCGCACATTTGATGGAAGGGCATGCTGTCATTTTTGTGGACACATCACCGGCGGCGATGATAGCACCAGTGACCTTTTTCCATCATGTTCAGCATGCGGAAGAATACAGACAGAACGTACCCAGTGGTATTTATATGCGGTGGGTGCGCTTTATAGGTATCTCTTTTTCAGTAATTTTATCTCCCCTCTGGCTCTTGCTTGCAGTGAACAAGGATTTATTGCCTCCTTTCTTGGATTTTATCGGACCAAAAGAAATAGGAAATATTCCTTTATTTATACAGCTTATTATGGCTAACTTCGGTATAGATTTAATACGTATTGCCAGTATTCATACGCCGTCATCATTAGCTACCGCCTTGGGATTAATAGGTGCTCTTTTAATCGGTCAAATAGCTGTTGAGGTAGGTGTATTTACGCCGGAAGTGTTGATGTACATAAGCTTAGTTACCATAGGTGTTTTTTCTACCCCAAGTTGGGAATTCGGATTGGCTAATCGTTTCAGCCATTTACTGCTGTTACTGGCTACAGGTTTATTAGGGATTTGGGGGTTCTTTGGTGGTTTGCTAGCTATCTTTATATTACTCTTAAAAACGAAATCTTTTGGAGTACCCTACCTATGGCCGTTAATTCCAC
>CAZIRG010000227.1:0-2957 GCA_964541505.1 uncultured Syntrophomonadaceae bacterium
GCGGCGATTACCGGGGCAGAAGTTACCAAGGGGCAGCAGCCTAATTTGCCGGTGACTCCAAAAGAGCAGGCTGATGCTGCTCGTGCGGCTGAGCAGGCGGGAGCTGCTATTATCCACCTGCATGTCCGAGATCAGGATGGAAATCCTACCCAGGATAAAGATGTTTTTGCTGCAGCCATCAAACTGATGCGAGAAAAAGGAGTAAAGTCTATTATTCAACTTTCGACTGGTGGTGCAGTTGGCATGAATTGGCAGGAAAGAATTCAGCCTGTTTATCTCAGGCCTGAGATGGCTACTCTAGATTGTGGTACCACCAATTTTGTTGATGAGGTTTTTGTTAATGATATGCCTTTGATGCGGAATTTTGCTGCCGAAATGATAAAATATGAGGTTATGCCAGAATTGGAATGTTTTGAAGCGGGACATATTTATAATGCCTTGCAGTTGAAGAAAGAAGGGCTATTGCCAAAACATCTTCATTTTGACCTAGTTTTAGGTGTGCCCGGAGCAATAAAAGCCTCGATAAAAAATCTTTTGTATTTAGTAGAATTGTTACCGCCTGATGCTACCTGGACAGTGGCTGGTATTGGATGGCACCAACTACCTATGGCTGTGTATGCCATTTTAATGGGAGGGCATGTAAGAGTTGGGTTTGAGGATAATATTTACTATAACAGAGGTAAATTGGCGGAAAGTAATGCCCAGTTAGTAGCTAGGATTGTAAGGCTAGCGAATGAGCTGGGTCGGGAAATTGCCACCTCAGATGAGGCAAGGGATATTTTATTTTTAGAAAGAAAGGTGTGACTAAAGTGCGCAAAGGAAATAAGTACGGAACTCACCGGGTGATTGAGCCAAAAGGAGTATTACCGCAGCCAGCCGAGAAGATTGACAACAACATGGAAATTTACGACAATGAAATTTTAATTGATGTACAGACTTTAAATATCGACTCAGCCAGTTTTACCCAAATTGAGAGAGAGGCTGCGGGTGACGTTGAGAAGATTAAGACTAAAATGATGGCGATAGTAGAAAGAAGAGGCAAGCATCATAATCCAGTAACTGGCTCGGGTGGCATATTAATCGGCACTGTTGTGGAGATAGGTAAAAAGTTGCAAGGTGGTGATTTAAAGGTTGGTGATAGAATAGCCACCCTAGTTTCATTGTCTCTGACCCCTTTAAAAATTGATGAAATCAAGGAAGTAAGACCAGATATAGACCAGACAGATATTGTAGGCAAAGCCATTCTTTTTGAGAGCGGCATCTATGCAAAATTGCCTGAAGATATGTCGGATACCCTAGCCTTATCTGTTTTGGATGTGGCTGGTGCTCCGGCTCAAGTAGCGAAATTAGTTAAACCAGGAGACACTGTTTTAATTATTGGCGCCGGTGGAAAATCAGGATTGCTTTGTATTTATGAAGCTAAAAAGAGGGCAGGTGTTACCGGTAAAGTAATTGGATTGGGGCATAGTGATGCCAGTTGTGCCAGAATGCGTGAATTGGGATTGGCTGACGTTGTATTGCAGGGGGATGCCACTAAACCCCTAGAAGTTTTGGAGATGATAGAGAAAGCAACCGATGGCGAATTAGCAGATGTTACAATTAACAATGTTAACATACCTGATACAGAGATGGGTTCAATTTTAGCTACTAAAGACGGTGGTAAGATTTATTTTTTCAGTATGGCTACAAGCTTTACTAAGGCGGCTTTAGGAGCTGAAGGGGTAGGCAAAGATGTGGAAATGATTGTTGGCAACGGCTATACAAAGGGGCATGCGGAAATATCTTTAAACATTTTAAGGGAAAGTAAAGGGTTGAGAGAAATTTTTACACGCTTGTATGCTTAACTAGTCAGACGGAGGGAGTAGGTTTTTGTATTATGAATAAACGAGTTGGAATTCGGCAGGAAGATATGTATGAGTGGGAACTGCGTGTTCCGCTAGTGCCTCAAGATGCGGCAGAGTTGGCAAAGAAAGATGGGCTTGAGGTTGTGTTGCAAACCTCGTCCAAGCGAGTTTTTACTGCTGATGACTATCGGCAACTAGGAATTGAAGTGGTGGAAGACTTATCTTCCTGACCCATTATTTTTGGCATCAAGGAAATTCCTGTTAATGCTTTAGAACGAGAAAAAACCTATGTATTTTTTTCCCATACGATCAAAGGTCAAGAATATAATATGCCTTTGCTCTCAAAGCTTTTAGACCTTTCTTGCACTTTGATTGATTATGAGAAAATAACTGATGAGAATGGCCGTCGCTTAGTCTTTTTTGGGAACTATGCTGGCCTTGCTGGGATGATTGATACCATTTGGGCATTTGGAAAACGCCTTGCCTGGGAAGGAACCATAAATCCATTTGAAGAGATTAAATGTGCTTGTGATTATCCAGACTTGCCAGCAGCGAAGGAAGCAATTGCTAGGGTGGGTGATATAATTGCGAAAAAAGGATTACCAGATGCGATTGCCCCGCTGGTTGTAGGAATCACTGGCTACGGAAATGTTTCCCTTGGGGCACAAGAAATCCTTGATATTTTGCCGGTAGAGGAAATTTCACCTGCGGAATTGTTAAAAATCAATAAAACGCGAAAACTGTCAAACCGCATTATCTACAAGGTAATTTTCAAAGAGCAAGATATGGTTGAGTGCCGAGAAAATGACTGCTCATTTGACTTACAAGAATACTATGATTATCCTGAACGTTACCGTGGTGTTTTTGAACGTTACCTGCCTCACTTGGATATTCTTGTAAATTGCATCTACTGGGAACCTATTTATCCGCGTCTTTTTTCTAAGAAAACAGTGAAAGAGTTGTACGAGAAGGGTGAATGGTGCCTGAAGGTAATCGGAGATATTACTTGCGATGTAGAAGGTGCGATTGAGTGCACGATTAAAGCTACTGAGCCGGGTAATCCTGTCTATGTTTATGACCCTGTAACCGGATTGCATAGGAATTTTCTTTTTT
>CAZIRG010000228.1:0-2949 GCA_964541505.1 uncultured Syntrophomonadaceae bacterium
AAAAAGGCGAGGTAATTTCCTACAGTGCAACCTTAGATGAAAAAAATGATATTCATCTAGCCTTATTTCAGAAACTAAATCAGAAAAACAAGTTGGTTTATTGTAAAAAAGAAATCGGTGGTTGGCCACTGAAGGGATGGCAAAAAGGGAAGGTGATAGCGCAGAGGGAAGGTGTAGGTGTTCCGGCTATTGATCTGGAAGAGGGATTTTTAAGTATTATAGTATATACAGACTCTGAACTGTACTGCTATTCCTTGCAAGAAGATAACTTAAAATTTGTAGAAAAAAAAGAAGTTGAGAAAGTGAATAGAAAACTTTTTCGGTATCGTACTCGTTTACTAGGCACAGCTGAATATATTATATCAGGTGAGGATAGTGTCTCTAAGATATTGAATAAAGAGAAAGTAAAGAAGGTGCTCCTAATCCCTAAAAACACTAAAAAAGAAACAATACTTTCTGTTGATAATTTAACTTTGCCTAGTGATAATACTTTTGTTAGGCAAGCAGTAAAGATGATCAAAAGTAAGGCTGATCTGACAGCAGATTTAGCGAAAAAAGAACGTCAAATATTTCAATTATCTCAGCAGTATGAAAGAAAAATAAATCTATTGGAAGATCAGCTAGCTTCCTGTTCTGTTGAAGTTAAGTTATTAGAAGATGCTCTGAATAATCAGACAGCTAGAAATATTACCTGCCAAGAGGAAGAAAAAGCGTGGCAAAAAAAATACAGACATTGAAAATAGAAAATAATAATTGGCGAAATAAGCTGAGCTATGCCTTGGTGGAAAATAATGAACTGAAAGAAATGCTGGAAAGTGTTAATGAAAAACTAGCAGAAACTTATAAAGAGAATAATTTGGTTAAAAAAGAATTGGAGATAATAAAGAGACAGAAAAACGTATGGGCGAAATTAGGTAGTATTTTCCATGGCAAAGAATGAGAAGTAGACATAAAAAACTAATTTTAAAAGTTTAGCAAAAGATAGCGGAGGTTGTTTGTTCAGGTTAACATAAATAAAGGAATAGAGTCTTTGACCTTCCTCTGAATTTTATGGTACTGTTATATCGTCATATGGCAAAGGCAATTAACTTGCTTTACCAACAAGTATTCAGAATTTAGGAATTGACAGACAATTGCTGGTTACCAGTTACCAGTTACCAGTTAACAGTTAACAGTTAACAGGAGGACGGACGAGGGGCGAGGTAAAGTTGTAGGTGGCTCGCTGTCTGACTGTAAATTACAAGTCGATTATTACAGAGCCCACCACAAAACCCTGAACCTTGGACACCCGCCGACTGTTTTCACAGTAATTGGCGACACGTCCGCTACCTTCTGGATACTGCTACCTTCAACCGGACACTGAACCCCGTAACCCCTGTAAACTGTAAACTGTAAACTGCAGTCCGCAGACTGCCAACTGTAAACTGTCAGCCTATGGCTGACTAGAAGGAGGAATTAAATGAAAGTTAAAAGAAATGTTACCTTGGTGCTGGTGTCCTTTGCTTTTCTTGTTTTTTGGTTGTTTTCCGCTGCTATCGTACAAGCTTCTGCTCCTTGCTGGTCAGAGTCGGGTTGGTTTCAAGTGCGATTGGAATTGACTAACCAATCACAACATGTGAGGCAGGCTGTTATTAAGGTGGAGAAGTCCCCATCTGCTTTTGAAGGTGTCAGAAAAAATGTTACCATGGTCAGAAGCTTTCGTTGGTCTGAATCAGGCTGGGTTCGAGTGCGAAGAGATTCAGCGAGCAGATTCTTTGCGACAAGTCCAGTTATTCCCAGTCAGAAGGATTCGCCGTCTGTACCCGAAAAGGTAAGAGAAGAAACTCCTACGGCAAGAGTTTTTCGCTGGTCGGATGCTAATTGGCGAACCTACCGGAGAGTAAGAGAGGATTTAAAAGTTTTACCACCTTCCATACCGGTTTCTGACGAGCCTGAAGCCGACGTTGACGAGCCGGAGGTCGATATTGACGAGTCAGAAGCCGATGTTGACGAACTGGGAGCTAGCGCTGATGAGAGGATCATTTTAGAGTTAACCAATAAGGAAAGAGTAGCAAGAGGGTTGCCAGCATTGATTTTTGATCCTGAATTGTCCCGAGTAGCTAGGATTAAAAGTCAGGATATGATTGACAACAATTACTTTTCGCATACCTCGCCTACATACGGCAGTCCTTTTGAAATGATGCGTCATTTTGGCATTAAATACAGTTATGCCGGCGAAAATATCGCTAAGGCGTTTAGTCCACAAAGTGCGGTTGCCTTATTTATGCAAAGCAGTGGCCATAGGGCTTCTATCTTAAATACTCGTTCTTAAATACTCGTTTTGACAGTATAGGGATAGGTGTTGTTAAGGCAAATGGTTCGTATTTTGTAACCCAGATGTTTATTGGACAACGCTGAGAAATAAAAAAATTAAAAAATCGTTAGAAAGGCGAGAGTGAAAACTCTCGCCTTTCACTTTTTAGACTTAAAAAGAATAGACTAGGATTATACTCTCAAAAAGGTGGGGGAAAAAGTGAACGTATTATTGTTGCATAGCTTTGCAGATAGCGAGCAGAGTATAAACCAAGTAGTCTCACTAGGAGCAGAGCTAAGCAAACAGGGTCTCTATCCCTATTTGCTTCTGCTTAACCAAGAAAAGGAAAACAGTCAAAAATATAAAGAGCTTTTAACTGATCTGAGATATGACGTGGCGGTGGCTAATGATAAAAAAGAAATAACGCCTTTGTTTTTAAAATTTAAATTTGATTTGATTCATGCTCATTCTTTTCTTGCTTTTAATCTGGCTCAAGAATTAAGTTCTTTTTATGAACTGCCTTATGTTCTTACTGTTCAAAAAAGAGATATTAACGTAAAGCTACCCGAGGCACCTTTACAGGGAGCAAAAGCTATTATTTATCTTGAGTCAGAGATTGGAGGAAGTCTTACAGGGTACCAAGAGAAACTCCATAT